>DAOUMT010000037.1:0-2410 GCA_034409195.1 Dehalococcoidia bacterium | reverse complement strand
GATAAAGCCTGTCCTGAGCTTGCCGAAGGAAGAGAGGGGTATTTTGCCCCTATTCTATAACCTCGTCCTTGAGCAGGCGGTCAATCTTCCTCTTGCTGTAGCCCAGAAGCTCGCCCAGCACCTCCCTGGTGTGCTCCGCCCACAGCGGCGGCCTTGTCCTCACCGCAGCCGGCGTATCCGACAGCTTGAACGGCGTATTCAGCATCTTCACCTTGCCCAGCTTGGGATGCTTCATCTCCACCACAACCTTGTGTTTCTTGTAGTGAGGGTCGGCGAACATCTCCTCGAAATTGTACACCGGCGCCACGCAGACATCCGCCTTGTCCAGCAGCTTCAGCCATTCCTCCCTGTTTTTAGTGGCGAATACCTCAGACAGCGCCTGGTATGACTCCTGCTGCTCCTCCAGAGGGCCGAAGTGCTTCGGTATCAGGTCTTCCCGGCCCACCAGCTTGCACAGGTTGCCCCAGAGCCAGGGCTCGAAGCAGCCGATGGTGAAATACTTATCGTCCTTGGCCTTATAGATGTTCACCCAGGCCATGTCCATGCCTGTGGGCGACTCCGCCCTCTCCGGCGAAACGCGGTCGAGGAAAAACTGAGGCGCGTGCACCCAGTGATAGAACACGGCGCCGTCGGTGCTGGAGACATCTATATACTGGCCCCTGCCCGTCCTGTCGCGGGCGAACAGGGCGGCGATGATAGCGATGACAGCCTGGTTAGTGCCTCCCAGGACATCGGCGATCATGGGCGAGACGATGTACGAAGGCGGGCCGTTCCTGCTGCCGCTGAGCCCCAGGATGCCGGACATAGCGACGAAATTGATATCATGTCCCGGCCTGCGGGCGTAAGGGCCGGTCTGGCCGTAGCCTGTGATAGAGCAGAACACGATGCGCGGATTGAGCTTGCTCACCGTCTCGTAGTCCATGCCCCTGCGTTTGAGAGTGCCCGGGCGGTTCGTCTCCAGGATAACGTCCACCTTCTCAGCCAGGCGGTAGAAAATCTCCTTGCCCTCGTCCTTCTTGATATTGAGAGCGATGGACTTCTTATTGCGGTTGAGGCCGATGTAATGCGCCTCCGTGTCGCTGGTCATCATGCCGAACATCTTGCCGGTGCTGCGCGGAATCTCGACAGTAATCACCTCGGCGCCGAGGTCAGCCAGGATCATAGAGCAGTACCTGCCCGGCCCGTACAGAGACAGGTCGAGAATCTTAATTCCATCTAACGGACCCATATTCACCTCACATTCAAGCTGACCTAGTATAGCATGATTGCTTGAACGTAGACAACGACGCCTGCGATGGTGGCAAGGGTTCAGGATTTCCAGCTATAGCACGGCCTGGAGTCAGGGATTGCGCGTTTCAAAATTTTCGGGAGCCCCGGACGGTGGAATTTTGCTGTCTGCCCCTAGCTTCGGCTGAACTCAGCGGGAACCGCCCGAGTGAAAAACGTGCCTACATCGAGGAACGATTTTCCAGAAATCGAATCCCGAACGAAAACCCCCACATATTCAATTCCGGGCAAGTCAAAACTTGCCACTATAAGGCGTGCAGCCTATCGGCACCGGCTTAAAGCGAGATGCCGTTTGCAGCCTTAATTGTTTCGGGACTTCCGTGCACGGAAAATCCCGATATTATGGGGAAATAATAGAACATAAGTTCTTATGCTGTCAAGAGGAAGATGTCGCAGCTTTGGCTATCAATAGAGGGGCGAACGATACGCAATGTAGGGGCGCAAGGCCTTGCGCCCCTAACCTAGAAAGGCCTAACACGATACATAGTTACCGTCATTGTCTACTCCACAACAGTCTGCCATTATCCATTGTTTTAATTTGAGTAATTGTTAATGCGACCTTTAATCCAAACCCAATCTGGATCGCCATAATTGAAAAAACATTTGAAATTATCCTTAAGCCACTCATAATAGTCGTCTTCAACATATTTGCAGAAAGTCTCGATAAGCACATCCACCTTAATATCCTTAGGTATCCTTATCTCTAAATCTTCGAATCGTTCATCTAGGAATTCTTTCACAACTTGTCTATCAAGCATCTTACAACCTCCTCATATTCCAGATTAATCACTGATTTCTTCAAGGACTAAATCATTCTTCTGGGAATTGACTTTGTATTTAATGAGCCTAACTGTTTTTTCTTCGATAGCCTTTCTTTTTCTCCAATATTCGAGCACTCTTTCATCGAATCCAAATCCAATTAGGATGCTCTGAACCATTTCAAAATCTCCATCTGCGAGTTTTCTGACTATCCAGTTTTCATATTTTATGATTTGATTAAGGTCATTTTCAGAGATCTTGTCCGATTTTAGTTCCATACATGTGAACTTATGCAGAATATCAACAGAGTCGATCGTAGTTACATGGGTGAGGAATATATCCATTACCTTGTTGAATGAAGTAG
>DAOUMT010000036.1:0-1710 GCA_034409195.1 Dehalococcoidia bacterium | reverse complement strand
ATCCATCACCACGCTGGCTCCGGATTCTTCTACCAGGCGCATCAATGAGTCATCGTCAACCTCGCTGCCCGAAATCAGGAGCCGGGGCCTATTTTCAGCGCCCGGATTCCGGCTGCGCACCTCAGCCAGGACGTCCTCCAGCAGTTCGTTGAACTCCTGAATAGGGATGGTCATCCCCGCCACCAGCACCTGCATAATCTCGGAGCCGGAGATGAGCGGCGGCTCTGGTTTCCTCAGTTCGTAAAGCTCTTTGAGGAGAGCACGGCTGCGGTTATGCAGGCTGATAGCTTTGATTAAGTCTTGCCCGGATGCAGAATGCCCCACGAATTGCTCCAGGCCTGTCTTGAGATTTTCTATTTCCTGCTGGAAAAAGTCGAGGGAAGCCTGGCGGGTCATATGCGGGACGTACAGCGAGTAGCTGTAGGGCGGCTTAAGATGATACTTCCAGATATCATAGAGGCGGTGCATAGCATCACAGGTGTGGGGGATAATGACGCCGGAGAGGAAGTCTAGTTCACCGCTCAATGCGACATCAAAGCAACTGCGTACATAGGGGCAGACTATGCTTTCAAGGTATTGTCCGGCCTGCTCGACGGGCTTGCCCACCTTGCCCTGAATACGGAAAGGCACCAGGTCAAGTGCGGTAAATATTTCTACCGGGGTGTAGGAACAGAAATACCCTATTACCTTTTTGCCCTTTTTTGCCAGCTCTTTTGCTCTCGCCTGCCGATTCTCATATAGCTCCTGGGCTTTTATCAGCCCTCTCTGAGCTACCTTGGCCACAAATCACCTGCCCTTTTCTAGATGGCAAACCTCCAATTAGTTCCAGTGCGCTATCAATTTCCCATTTGCCATAATGCTTTCAGCAATTCCAAGTTATCACTATATTCGAAGCCTTGTCAACTACAACAAGCAGAGCGTTTAGCAACGCTTTTCAACCCCCTAAATCCCCCAGTCTTGGGGGACTCCCCAGTTTGCTAAACGACCTCACGACCAGAACAGCTTGCGGGCTTCTTTTTTCAGCTCGGCCCGGAAGTCGGGATGAGCGATGGCGATAAGCTCCTCGGCCCTCTCCCGGTGGCTTTTACCGGCCAGGCTGGCTATGCCATATTCCGTGACCACATAATCGGCGAATTGACGCGGAATGGTTACCAGGGAGCCCTCGGACATCTGGGGAACAATGGTAGAGCTTCCGCCGAAGGCGAGACTGCGCAGCACACTGATTGCCCGTCCTCCTTTGGCCATAAAAGCGCCTAAATGGAAGTCTAGCTGTCCTCCCGGCCCGTTGATCATGCGGGGCCCAAACTGGGTCTCGCACGTTATCTGCCCGGTGAGGTCGACCTGAAGGATGCTGTTAATAGAAACCATATTATCGTTCCGGGCGATGACGGTAGGATTATGGACATACTCACAGTCGTACATCTCGACGAGGGGGTTATCGCTCATCCACTGGTACCCTTCCCAACCGACCCCGTCCAGAGCTGTGAAAATTGCCTTTCCGGGATGAAGTGTCTTTCTTTTCCCGTTAAATACGCCTGACTTGATCAGCTCATGCTGTCCCCAGGCGGACATCTCGGAGTGTATCCCCAGGTCTTCAAAGTTATCGAAGAGCCCCACCCTTGGCAGCCAGGTGCTGGGCCTGCCAGCGCCGATCTCGATAGTGTCGCCGTTCTTAATTAGCTCGCCTACATAGCCTGCTATAGTTATGGC
>DAOUMT010000035.1:0-2649 GCA_034409195.1 Dehalococcoidia bacterium | reverse complement strand
GGAGCGCCGACCGCGTAAGGCATCGACATAGGGATATATGGGCGGTTTGGGCTTGCCCAGTGTGAAGCCCAACTGCTGGAGCATGAGCCGGGCGCCATTGACGGCGTGGAAGATAAAAGCGGCTATCACCAGGTATTCGCCTACCTTGAACCCGGGGTTGCTGAGGAATCTCATGGTGCTTTCCCAGCTTCCCTCGCCCCATAAGCGAGAGCCATTTGCTACGAGATGCAAAGTTATGTAGGCGAACAGGCCAAGCCCGGTCAGCCTGTGCAGAGTGTAAAGATATCGCTCTATCTTGTAGCGTCCGGCCCACGCCCATCCTTTGAGCCCTAAACTGTTCGGTAAAGGCATTTTCTGTTTGTTTGCAGCTTCCATCAGTATTTCCTCTCTACCGGTTTCCACATGGTCATGGCCACCGGAGCATAGTCCAGCTTTGGCCCGTCGGGAGTATAGTGGGCCAGCGTGTGTTTGCCCCAATTTGCGTCATCTCGATTGGGGAAGTCACGCCTTGAATGAGCTCCACGCGATTCTGTGCGCGCCAGTCCCCCGACCACAATGACCTCGGCCAGGTCGATAAGGTTGGTTGTTTCTATGATATTGATAAGGTTGGTATTGTAAATGCGGCTATTATCCTTAACTTTCACTCTTTTGATGCGCTGCTTGAGCTCTTTAATCTTCTTCAGGGCCTCTTCCAATTGGGGCCCGGTGCGATAGACGCCCACATTGTTATCCATCATCTTTTGCAGCTCAGTGCGGATAACGTAAACATCCTCGCTGCCATCGCCGTGTCCTACCTGCGCGAAGACGCGCTTCTCCTCTTCCTGCACTTTCTTCTGCGGAGCAGGGGGCAATAATTTCTCTGCCATAGCATATTTAGCCGCCTTCTCCCCCGCGATCTTGCCCCAGACCAGGCATTCGGCTGTTGAGTTGGCACCGAGACGGTTAGCGCCGTGCAAGGATACGCAGGCTGCCTCGCCGGCTGCCCAGATACCCTTCACCGACGTTGCCCCTTCTATGTTGGTATGGATGCCGCCCATGCAATAATGAGCCGCCGGTCTCACAGGTATGGGCTGCTCGATGGGGTCGAGGAAAGCGAACTTAATGGTAACTTCCCTGATTAAAGGTAGGCGCTCATTTATCTTCTGCGCTCCCAGATGGGTCAGGTCGAGGTGAACGTAATCCATGCCCTCCGGGCTCTTAAAGCCTCTGCCTTCGAGGATCTCCGTTGTCTCGGAGCGGGAAACAATGTCACGGGGCGCGGTTTCCATTTTGCTCGGCGCATATTTCTGCATGAACCGCTCGCCCTTATTATTCTTGAGGTATCCGCCTTCTCCTCTGGCTCCCTCTGTGATAAGTATGCCCGACGGCACCAAACCGGTGGGATGGAACTGTATGAACTCTAAATCCTTAAGGGGCAGCCCGGCACGGTAAGCCATGGCCATGCCATCGCCGGTAGCTGTGAAGGAATATGTGGTGAAGTTGTACATGCGACAAGCCCCGCCTGTGGCTATGATCAGGGCCTTACCCCTGATGAGGAAGAACTCTCCCGTGGTCAGGTTCCAGACTGTTACGCCCTGGAAAACGCCGTTTTCTATCAGGATGGATGTGGCGTAGAATTCATCGTAGCGGGTGACCCTGGCGTACTTTTGAAGTGTGTCATACAGGGTATGAATCTCGAAGAAGCCTGTCTTATCCTCGGCGAAGACGGCGCGATCGAAGCTGTGTCCTCCAAAGGGCCTCTGGTTGATGCGCCCATCGGTACGCCTCGACCATGGAATTCCCCAGTGCTCCATCTGCACGATCTCTTTAGGGGACTCATGCACAAAAAGCGACACGACGTCCTGGTCAGCCAAGAAGTCACTTCCTCTCACGGTATCCCAGGCGTGAAGCTCCAGGCTGTCGCCTTCCTCGGGACGCATGACGGCGGCAGTGCCGCCCTCGGCACATACCGAATGAGAGCGCATGAGCTGTACCCTGGAGATAATTGCTATATCTAATGCGCCGTTGCTGACCCTGGCAGCCTCGACTGTGGCTCTGAGACCGGCCAGCCCGGATCCCAGAATTAATAAATTATGGCTAACGTCCATCGTTATCATTCTCCAATGGCTTATTCAACAAACGAAAGCATTTCAAAACGCTTTTCAACCCCCTATCCCCCAGTCTTGGGTGAATTTGGATTTGGGGGACACCCCCAAACCCCCATCAAAGGGGCTTCGCCCCTCTGAACTCCCCAGTTGATAGAATCTTTACAAGCTATGTTTGGAGCTTAGAGGACGGCTTCCTTGTGGCGGGCGCTGTGGCACTGAATGTTCACCGCCACCGGCAGGCTGGCTATATGGGCAGGGAAGGTCTCCACATGCACTGCCAGCGAGGTGATTCTCCCTCCCACCCCTCCGGGGCCGACGCCGGTTGAGTTGATGCGCTGCAAAAGCTCTTTTTCCAGTTCGGCAACCTCTGGGTCAGGCGAGGGCTTGCCCACCTCTCGCAGCAGAGCTTTTTTAGCCAGAATCATCGCCTTCTCGGCGGTACCGCCGATGCCCACGCCGATTATGGTGGGAGGGCAGGGATTGCTGCCTGCCTCGTCCACAGCGTTGACCACAAAGTCAACCACACCCTGACGTCCTTGAGCGGGTTTGAGCACAGTGAAGC
>DAOUMT010000034.1:0-21428 GCA_034409195.1 Dehalococcoidia bacterium | reverse complement strand
CCCTGCAACTGAAGCTGCGTGGATGAGGTAAAATGGTTCATCTCAAGTTCCTCAGCTCTTTTCTAAGCACCTTACCCATCAGGTTCTTCGGTAGGGCATCAACAAATTTCACTTCCTTTGGTGTTTTGAATGTCTTGAGCCTTGCCCGGCAATATTCGATAATCTCGTCAGCCGTGGCCTGCTCATCGGGCTTCAACACCACAAAAGCTTTAATATCTTCACCATAGATGTCATCCTTAACACCCACAGCTGCGGCTTCGAGTACTCTGGGATGAGTAAAAATCACTTCCTCAATCTCCCTCGGGCTGATATTCTCCCCAGCCTTAATGATGATGTCTTTCTTTCGTTCTGTAATGAAGAAATAGCCATTATCATCAACATATCCAATGTCTCCGGTATAAAGCCAACCATCCTTGAGAACTTCCGCCGTCTGCTCGGGCTGATTCCAGTATCCCTTCATGAGACCAGGGCTGCGGATGATTATATCCCCTTCTGAGCCGCGGGTAACCTCCCTTCCATCGTTATCGACGACCTTCATCTCAGCCCCTTTTATCGGTTTGCCGATCGAGCCGGCTTTTATGAGTCCATCAAAGGGATTAAAAGTCCCAGCGCCACCAGACTCAGTGAGGCCCCAGGCCTCTATAATTTCAAAGCCAAAAGTCTCCTTGAACCCTTTCCACGTTTCCAGAGCCAGGGCTGAACCGGCTGAAATCCATCGCCGCATAGAGCTCAGATCGTACTTCCTGGTTTCCGGGCTGAGGAGCATCAATATGTACATGGTAGGGACGCCGGTGAATAGATTCGCCCTATATCGCTCAATCGCCTCGAAGATTTCCTCCACGTCGAAGGAGCGCAGAACGATACCTTTCCCACCTCCCGACACGGAACCGGAAATCATGGCAGTAATCCCGTATATATGGCAGAGGGGCAGGACAAAGACTCCTACAAACCCTTTAGGTAAAGTCAGGGTGTCTATAGTCATTTTAGCGTTTGCATAGAGGCTATAGTGTGAGTGGACGACCCCTTTCGGTTTGCCGGTAGTACCAGCGGTATAAACCAGGGCTGCCATTTCATCATCATCGGTTTTCACTATCTCTATCTGCTCGGAACTCTCATTAATGAGGTGTCGCAGCGACAGGCATCCTTTCGGCACATCTTCTTCAATCAGGATTGTGTTCTTTATCGCCGGCACCATCTCACGACAGGCCTGTATTCTTGGCAGGAACTCCAGGCTGCTTATCAACGTCTCCGCGCCGCAATCTTTGTAAATGTAGGCGCTCTCGTCCTGCCCGATCAGATAGTTTACCGGGACAACAGTAGCGCCAATGCTCCATACAGCCCCAAAACCCTGAAAAACTTCCGGGCAATTGGGCAGCTGGATGATTACCCTATCCCCCCGCCTTATCCCCAGCTTGCTCAGGGCGCTCGCCAGTTTCCTTGCTGCTTGATGGGTCTCTACGTTTGTGTACTCACGGCCCTCGCATACCATGTTTGTATACTCACCAAACTCACTACTTCTCTCTGCCATACGTTCTGCGATATTCATTGTCTATCCGCCGAAATGGATTTGTGCTTTTTGCTCATCAATTGAAGTCTTGTTTTGAAGTAATTTGGCATAGTTTTGCCCAATGGTCTAATTCCCTGACGCCGAACACTAATGCCCAGCGAATTTCCTGTCCAGGTAATATTGATAGACCATTTGCGTCACGTTGAGCGCCGAATCAACCGGATTATTTACACCCAGCAGCCTCTTGGTGCTACCCGCGTCCATGCCTACATAGTAGAGACCTGGTACGGGGGACCTGGCTGATGGTTTGTATTTCCCTGTCTGGCCTATGCTTATGGCCAAATTGAATTCTCCGCCCATCCCCGGCATCGCCTCATCACGTGACAGCGCAGCCACCTCGCGAGGCCCGGCATAGGACTTGGACTCAATGGCTGGCCCTATGTCTGGGAATATCCCCGCTAGTTGCTCTTCCATCCTCTGGGTGAGCGTCTTGAGCATAGCAGCATCCCTGGTATCGGGGCTGCAGTTGGTTCCGAACACCAGCACCTGCTTTCCCGGCGGGGCCAAGTCGGGGTCGTAGTTGGAGGGCACCATCAAGGCTATTGTGACATCCTTTGGAGCGCCGCCGCTCTTGAGTCTGAGGTACTCCTTCAGATCCCACCAGCTGTTATCAGACCATATCTGATAGAGCGCGTGGGGCAGTACCTTCTCCCGGAGAATGTAGCGTACTCCGTTGTATCCCAGAGACGGGAGCAACCCCTTGATATAGGCTACATAGCTTTTGTCAAAGTGCTCTTCTCCCACCAGGTTAAGCACCGTTGGTTGGATACCGGCGTCGCTCACCACTATCGGGGCTCTGTACAGAGCATCTTTGGTCGTTACCCCGGTGGCTCTCCCTTTCTCTACAATGATCCGTTCCACTCGGGACTTGGTAACCAGCTTTCCACCGAGGTCTTTGAAGGCTTCGCCCACTACCTCTGTCACATGGCCGTAGCCACCCTTGGGGTAGCCCATTGGCTGTGATCCGTAGTTGAATATGCCGGAGACCATGGACATGGGCGCGATATCAGGCAGGCATTCTTGCATGACCTGAGTGACGTAGAAGATATAGCGCTTAAACGGGTAAGGTATCTCAGGCCGCTGGGCGAACCAGTCAGTCATGGTGATATCGTCCAGCTTCTCTATCTGCTCGGGCATCCAAGATGCCATCTCCACCATTACCTGTAATGCTATCTCGCGGTCCTTCCCTTTCAGTCCCCATTGATCAAAGAGAAGATTGGGGTCCATTCCTGTGTAGTTCTCCATGTCAATGGCAACCTCTTGGGGTGGCTTGCGTGCCTGTTTCCATGTCATGCCTGAGCGCCGATAGATAGCCACTATAGGCTTGGCTACTACTTTGAGCTTGGACTCAATACCAAGTGCCTTATAGACATCGTGAAACGGGCCGCTTCTCACCGCAAATCCGCCTGTAGCCCACCGCTCGCCGTGGGTGCCCTTGATTTCAATGTCCATCGTCTTCCCACCCACCTTGGCATTCTTATCCAAAAGGAGCACCTTCAGACCCTTCTTGGCCAGAAGAGCCGCACAACAGGTACCGCCAGGTCCCGCACCAACTACTATTACGTCATAATCTACTGCCATGTAACCCCCTTGCTTTCCGCCAGTTCTTATTTCGGAGACAACGCTATTATGTGGCAGCTCAGTATGCACTGATTTTACCAGGAGTATCGTTGTTATTCTTAATACGTGCTAAGTCGTTTGTCAAGCTTAGGCGATTTGGATAGCGCGACACAACACGAATGAAAAAATATCACCAAGGACTTTGGTGCTTGGCCCAATGTCATGCGCATCTGGCTTGGTGAAGAAATAGAACCGGTCAGCACTGAAGCCCTGATTCTGCTGGAGACAAATATTGATGGCATGAGCCCGGAAATATATGGGCTACGCCTTCTACACACTCTGGCTTATCGGGCAACCAAATAACTATGTCAATGTATTCATTTCGTGAATTGGTGGCCCACCTGTGGTTTCATTGATTCACCGACAGGTACTCATCGATAACAGCCATACCTCACCATCACCCCATCCAGCTTAGTTCTCGTCATCTTTATCTGGCGGTTTGAGCGTACTGACATATTCATATCTTGTCAAATCATCGATAACCCAGTAGATATGCTTTCCTATTTCAACCTTATGAAGCACCGGCTTTAATAGAGAATCGGCGAGCTTTACCAACTCCTCCAGCGACCCCACTGATACAACAAAGCCTCCGTTAGGTATGGGCAATAGCTGCAAATCTTCAGCTCTCGTCTGAGGCAAATTATCTACGTCCACAATGATATCTTTGTGCCTCTTTTTGGCCTTGATAGCCTCTGCCTCTACGGAAGATGGCCGGAAACGTGTGGTTTGTATGTAGCTCCTCGCCGTGAAAAAACAGAGCATAGACATCACCAGAAATGCTCCGGTGGAAACCACCCTAGTAGCAAGTCTATCAGGTTGAAAAACATTCAGCGTCTCTTTAATCGCGCCCCCTTTCGCCACAGTATTGTTGCCTCTCCCCCATGTTAGGAGAGTCGGCTCCAGACTTGCTGTCAGGCTTGGAGTCACGTACTCGTCTATTTGTCCGAACTGGCTCTGGGCTGTGGTGTGTACTGCAGCCCTGATGCTGAGGTTGTAGGTATAGGCGGATGGAGAACCTGTTACTTCCTGCGGCATATCTTGGATTATGCTGTAGAAGAGCGCTATATTCACAGGAAAAGTGACACTGAAGTTGCCTGCTCTCTGGCTCATTGGCAGGAGCACAAAAGTCTGCTCCGAGCCGCCCGACTTGCCCAATGTCGCGGTGACCTCGACTTCGTTCTCGATTGAGCTGGTTGACCCTGTGGCATCTAACGTGTGATGGAGAGTGACCTCCAGGGTGTCGATAGATGCAGCCGGGTAAGAAGTGCTGACCTCCAACTCCTGATGTCGATTGGGTGGCGGGGCAGATTTTATGACAATCGGGCCATATAGGATGTTTGGCTTGAACTGAATAGTGTAGCCGAAGCTCCCTTGGTGCTCATATATCAACCCTTCCCAGTATCCGTCCTTATAGAGGGAAAGATTACTGTCCCACTCGAGAGTACTCCCTGATGGCTTTAGCTCTATCGTGTGAACAAAAGGCAAAGTCAACTGCTCGGTGGCAGTCTGTACGTGGGTTTGGACAGTTGCCTTAAGGGTGATTTTCGGTGAGGTATATATTCCTATCTCGTCAGAGATGTCGGCTGCCAGCTTGAGAAGCTGAGCAGTATCCAAGGGGAAGTCGATTGTAAAGCCACCCTGCTCCTTAGTTTGAGGCAATAGTATCACTTCCTTCTACCAGTATCCAGGGCTATCTAGTACAGCGCTGATCTGAACATCTTCTGTAACATTGCCGATCGGTTGCTGGGCCTGGAAATTGTACGTATAGGAGGTAGTCATAGACTGAATAATCTTCGGGTAGTAAATGGGGTTGGGCTTTTCTATGCCAGCAGTAGGGTCACCGTAGGCCTTTTGGTCAAAGGTGTCCTGAATCCGGTAGCTGATATGTGTAACCTCTTCTTTGGCACTCAAGGGTGTCCGCCATAACAGAATGGAAGCTGCTATGGAACCCATGAGAAGGGCCACAAATACTGCGAGGACGACTATTCTATAAGTACCCATGATATTCGTGAGCGAATTGTATCGGAGAACCTGGTTATTGTCAAGTAGCAGCACTTACAGCCCGAGGGCTTGTTTTGCGCGGGCATGGCCCCACCTTCTCTCCAGCCTCTGCGCTCTCTGTCGTAGCCGCCTCGCTCTCTTCTTACGAGGGCTTGTCAAGGAGAGCATGTCTCTCACAGCGCCAGCGATGAGGATACCTGTGGGCACACAGATCAACAGGCCAAAGCCGAGTCTGCCTTTAGTGTAATGCTCTATCCGGTGCAGGGCATATCCCAGGCCGGGAATGTCGAAGAGTACTCGGCCTACAACGTTGTCGGCTGGTACTTGCCAGGGGTCGGGGTCTTTATTGGCATCCCCCTTGGTGCGGAAGGAGAGTGTCTCTCCTCTGATTACCTCAATGACCCTGTGGCTGACGATGTCTTTTGTATCCGTGGGTGACTTAAAAGCTATGATGTCCCCCACCTTTATCCGGGGCGGGTCAACCGACTGCATAACCGCTATGGCACCCGTGGGCATGGCAGGAGCCATACTGCCACTGTACACCACCGCCAGCTTCGAGGCAAAGACGCTGGGCAAAAGCACAGCGAAAATAGCTAGTACGAGAATTAACCCCAGACATATGCTGGTAGGCCACCCAACGAACCGCCTCATGCTTCCCACCTTACCGCAGCAGATTATAACAAGAGCCTCAAGCGCCGTCTAGTCCGAAACACCTATCATAAAAAACAAAAAAAGACCCCTTTCGAGAGGCTCATTGGACGCACCAGCCTACTTGCACTTGCATGGCCAAAGCCATTGATGCCAGGATACCGCTATTTCACCAGGGCGAAAATCAACGTCATCATAGTCTCATCACCCTGGTATTCATTGTAGTTAGTTGGTGTTGAGTCGTTAGCGAACTTGACTGTCATGGAGAAAGCTATTATCCCCGAATCGGGGACTGGCTTCAGATTGTGCAAGCCCTGGGCCTCGAGCTCGTCAAGCGAAATCCTGTGGTCGCCGTTGAGATCGTTGATATACACGTTATTGTAGCTATTATACTCCCCCCATATTATTGGCGTCAGATGATAGGTCATGCCGATGATTATCATCGCCGTATCTTTATCGTAAATTCCATTGTTAGGGGAAGGATCGACAGGATGGCCAAGAATCGCTTCCTCTGCCTCGTTCTCTGGTACGGTATCCCAATCGGGCTCAAAGTTCACATTAACGCAGTTGATATCGACATGGTCAGCCTGCGTCGTGCCGAACGCGCGTAAGTAGACCTGGGAAGTCAGAACGTCCCCGGGTTCCATAAGTCTGGGAGTGCTCATGTTCTGCCAATGCCAGGTTCCTAGCACGCTTTGGCCCCATGCTTGTCCTACTGACTGTGGGTTCTCCAGGATAAGGTCGAGAGTGTCAGTCTGAACGAAGTTGTCATTGCTGCTCTCGGTGTCCACAAAACCAGCACGCACGCCTATCACCGCTAGAGCGCCCACGGTCAGGATTGTGATTAGAGCCAATACGATCGATCTCATTCCCCAACACCGGAACATTATTTAAAAGAAACCTTGCCTGAGCCCCCATATTATGGAGTTACAACCTTGAACTCCATATCGAAAGTGCATGTATCGCCTTGAAGCGCATCCGTCGGCCACCAGCTCAGCCGTGCATCGTCAGCATCAGAGCCGCTATCCCCGTCATAGTCGCGTGGCCACAAGACATCCTGAATCTGTTGAATATGGATCTCTATCTTGAACTTGCAGTATTGCCCTGTTCCCCAGCCCGTTTCGCTATTGCTGGCATGAGCCGCAATATAGAGCACCCCGGTCCATGTTGGTTTAAGGGGGATCACATATAAATCATGGGTCACGTTGGGTAAGTCTTCGTGTGCATAGGGGAAGAAGCCCGGGGCAAGCTTGGCAGGCGGTGCTGTGCCCACATAAACGTGGGTCTCCTTCATCTTCCAACCACTCTGTGAATTATCGTATTCAACATATAAGTTTGTTGCATCATTCCACACCCTGACAATGCCTGCAGGCCAGTTCTGTCCAATCAGCAGCGGTAGCTCAAGAGTCCCACTGTCAATCGTATACTGGAAGTAGGTGCCCCAGCCGCCCCCTTTCCCTGTGGATGTCTGGGGTACCCCTGGTATCGGACCCAGTTGGATATCCTGGCAGGCTATATTAAACAGCTTATCTGCCGCTATTAACTCATCGGGGTCAAACACGCCATCATTGTCTTTATCGAACCATATCTTGGCATCAACGTGTTTGGACATAATCATGGCGGACGGCCCTGAATCATCTCCGGCGTCCACCCCCAATCCGCTAACTATGATGTTCCCCACCTGCCCACCTTCCTCTGCTACAGACTCTGCCTCCGAGGTAGCAACACCAGCGCCTACCGGACTTCCTGCCCCGTATGTGTTGGTGGCTTTATAGTAGACCTGGCCGTTTATTGTCCCGGCCTCCTTCGAGACCAGGTTCATTATATGTACATAGGCAACACTATTAAGCGTGCCGGTGGCTACCAACAAATACTCCTGGGAATACCACTTCGAAGGAACGGCATGTTCCACGGAGACCGGGCTCCCGCTAAGCCACAGCGTCCGTGTGCCCGCGTGCATTTCGTTTTGCGTGCTGACCTCAGTGTCGGAGAAGCTGCCCATTGTGCCGCTGACCAGCGAGCCAGCCACTCCCGACACTAGCGCTAGTACAAGTAATATTGAAAATATTTGCTTCATCTATGCGCTCTCAACGATTACTGGTTACTTAGAAGAATATATAAGATAATTGCTTAACTACTCTTGGACATATTCACCTTTCGAGAACCTCGAGCCTAGGGGATGCCCCTTTGTGTGGAGCATCCCCTCAAGGCCCGCTGTTAATCAGACTCACGGAGGATCCGTGGCCAGCGTAAACATCATCGTCCACATAGCATAGTCTCCCTGTATCGCGTTGCTGGGCCAGTATGACAGCAATACGTCGTCAGCGTCACCAACTACTCCGTCACCGTCGTAGTCAACCATAGGCAGCGCCTGCAACTGCTGTATATGGACATCGACGTGTATGAAGGTCTGCGTCTGGGTAACCAGGAAGCCTAGCAGATCATTGTGGCATGCGATGTTGGCCAGTGTGTCCGCAAGGCTGGCCGGGGTAGCCCAGCGATTGCCGTTAGTCACCCACGCTGCGTACTCTGTTGGGCTTACTGCGCCATCGCCATTGGTATCAGGGTTGCCCAGTGTGTTGCCTAACGTTCCAATCAGTGGCACTTCTACCTTTACATCAAGGATGGCGGAGACCCCCGAGGCGAAGTCCTCGCCCTTGAGGTTCGAGTTGTTACCTGTGATGTAGAAGTTCCCGACCCAGCCGTTCCCGACCTCAGCAATCTTCTCTGGTTCAGACGACCACACGCCTGGACCCTGCGGCTCCAAACCTACCGCTGCCCGGTAGCCGAATGGAATTCCTCCGCCGACGTTCGAGACACCGTCGTAGACGTAACTGATATTGCCATGCAGTTTGGTGCCCGACTCAACAGAGATTACGTCCTTGAAGTGCATGTAGAGATTTCCACCCTGGCACGAACCCCAGTTGAAAGCGTCAATCCAGAAGTCTGTCGATTTACAAGGAACAGCGTGGCTAAATTGAATTTTCGCTCCGACGTTGGGGTCGTTGGCATTGTTTATCAAGAGGTCTGAGATCCCTGCCTGCACGAAGTTGCCCGTGCTCTCCTCGGTGTCGACGAAGCCGGCAAGAGTTCCAGCCAAGCCCCCAGCAACCACTACTGCAATGACCACCGCCGTTAATACTATGTTTCTCATTCTCTTTCACCTCCTTTCTTTTCAGATTTGCATCCTTGAGCTATCGACGGACAGACTTTAGCACCCACTTCGAACGCTGTCTGTCGCTAAAACAATGAATTTCCTCAATCAGGGCGATACAATTTTGTAGCAGTCGTGTGTCACGAGAACGCTACGAGATGATCAGCCATGCGATGGCAGGAGCGCGAATAGGATAAAGTTTTTCTCTTAAACCTATTTCCCTCTTCATCGTCTTGAAAGCTTAAAGGAACAAAGCAGTGGTGGACAGCAGGAGATAGTTGATGTGGTTGGACAGTCACTGAATCAGGCGAACCTGCTTATTTCGCAAAAAGAGGGCATGGGAGACCATAAGAGAATGGGGCTAGAATAGCTTCTGAGTTATGTGGTGTTGAACAACGTAGGCAGCGGCCTCAGCCCAGTTCCTCAGATAAAGTTTCTCCAGTCTATGAAGAAACCAAGAGGGAACTATATTGAACGTCCCCTCTTGGCCTAGTGACATACACTGAGGTTTGGCCACTCATGGTGCAGGGACAGTGTACTCCAAGGGCGTGGCGGTGAACCAATCATTGAGAGCATAGTTGCCGACATCGACATGATCAATACGCAGCCCAGGACCAAACGGGGCGCCTTGGAGAGTAGAAACAGAAACCCAAATATCTCCAGAATTGCCTCGGCCAACGGTATTAGTTGTCAAGGTTCCAATCTGTATGTAACCCTGAGCCTGAGCATGGGTTGGGCCAGCAACCAAGAAGATTTGATAAGTGGTATTGGGAGCCCCACCCTCCACAACAAAAACCACTCTGAGGTTGCCGACATCGTCTTGGTTATAATTACAAAATCCCGCTACCGGTCCTAACATATCCATTGGTGGGACAGCGGAATCGTGCATCACTTCGAGCTTGGTGTTCGGAGTGGCCAGGACAGGTGTAGCAACTAGCACAGAAAGCGCGATAACCAGTAGGATTGCTAGCACTCCTTTTTTCATATGTTTTTCACCTCCTTTCTTTTAGATTTGCATCCTTGAATTATCGACGGACAGACTCTAGCACTGGCTTCGAACGCTGTCTGTCGCCAAAACAATGAATTTCCTTAATCAAGGCGATACAATTTTGCAGCGGTCGGGTGTCACGAGAATGCTACGAGATGGTCAACCATGCGACGGCAGGAGCGTGGATAGGAGATGGCCTAGAATAGCTTCCGAGTCATGTGGTGTTGAACAGCGTAGGCAGCAGCCTCAGCTCGATTCCTCAGATGAAGCTTTTCCAGAAGGCGGTGGATATAGGTCCTCACCGTGCTCTCGGTGATAAACAGGCGGCTGCCAATCTCGGTATTGGTCAGACCTTCACCCAACAACTGTAGAATCTCTTTCTCCCTGTCACTGAGTTCGGGCGCATTCGCATTTTGCCGAAATTCAGCCACCAGTCGAGCCGCAACGGAGGTAGCCAGCATTGTTTCACCTGCGGCTGTTTTCCTGACTGCATCCACTATCTCAGCTATGGTAGCACTTTTCAGGAGATAACCCTGTGCTCCCAACCTGATCGCCCGAAATACGTCATCATCTCTCTCAGAGATGGTAAGAACGAGCACTTTAATGCCGGGTATTTGCTCCCTTATTGACATGAGTGCATCCAGGCCGCTTAAGTGGGGCATGAACATGTCCATCAAGATTACATCCGGATTCAGTTGTAGGGCCTTATTGATTGCCTCACTGCCATCTCGGGCCTCGCCGACCACTTTAATATTGGGTTCGGCCCCAAGGGCCGCAATCAGTCCTTGGCGAATCACGGCATGGTCATCGGCGATCAGTACCCTTATTTTTTCAGCCATGGCAAACCTTTTTAACGACTGCTAGTCGGCACCTCTACCTGAACCTCAGTGCCGCCCCCTGGCGTGCTGAGTACTCTAAACCTGCTATTTATTGACAACGCCCTTTCCTGCATCACCGCCAATCCACGTCCTGTGGCCTTTGGAGCATCGCCATAGTAATCCAAAACGTTAAAACCGCTACCATCATCGGCAATACGGACTTGTAGATTGCCCTCTTCTCTCTTGGCCTGAATCCAAACATTGTGAGCTCTGGCATGTTTAATGACATTGGTTAACGCTTCTTGGCAGATGCGAAGTAGCTCGAGCTCAACCAGGGCGCCAAGATTCAGCTTATCTGGGTATCCATCCAAATCGATGTTAAAAGCAATATTAGTATCACGCCTAAGGTGCTCTAAGTAATCCATGAGGTGGGACAAGAAACTACCGTCACCAGTGTAGTCGCGAAGGAGTTCCATAGACTCTCTCGTGTCCCGCTGAGCTTTTTCTGCCAGCTCTTCCAGATCTTTGGCTTCATCTAGCTTAACACCCATATCAGACAAGCGCCTGCATAATAGTTGCACCTGCCAACGTAAAGCTGAAACAGTCTGGATTACCCCGTCGTGAAGTTCTCGAGAAAGCCTTTGCCGTTCCCGAAGAGTGTCCTCAAAAAGTAAACGTTGCCTGAGGTTTACATTGATCAGGTGAGGCAAAGCAGCGGCCAGCACGATAGCAACCATGTAAATGAGGAGATTGCTTAGTTCAGGCAGTCCGAACTGAGTTTGGATAAACGGATTACCCCAGTGGCCACCAAGTACGTAAGCGATAGATACGCCACTGATAACGGCGGTGACCCTGCCCGTTAGCAAAAGGCCCGCGGTTAACACTGGGCAGACAGCGTAGAGAAGAAAAGGACTGAGGAGACCCCCAGTTGATATCACTAGAAATATGCACACTGATATATCTGCACCGAGTATCCAGGGACTAAGTCTACCCTTGCGCTGCTCCAAGGGCGGGCTCGATATCTTGATCAGGGTATAGATTCCAACACCAGCAGCTAGGATGGGGGGTGATATCAAAGAATAATGAGCTGAAGGAAAAAGAAATATCCTCGCGGCAGCTATGGCAAACGCTGAAAGGCGGTAAGCAGAGGGTACAAGTCTGCTGTAATGCCACCATTTACCCCCCGCTCTGTTCTCAGAGTAGCCCATACCGCCTCCCCGTGCCGCTTCAGTCACTCGTGTAAGCGAATTTCTTCTTAGCTACGTACTATGGCGGTCTATATAAACCACCAAATGCTTACACACTTCTGAATCTGGCGACAGTACCGCCATCTCAGCACAGATAGTGCTTGGTTAGCTGTCATTGGATAAATGGTTAATATCTTATTGGAATTGATTACTAGGAGTCGGCTGCTTTCCCCAATAGTAGAAAGACCGTCTGCCATGCTGAGTGACTACCCTGGCGACATACAAGTGAGGCAGCTCGGTCTGTCACTCCTCCTGAAATCTTAGAATATTAAAAACCATCAGGTCAGAGACCCGAAACCAAGGCCCCACTCTCGGGGGATAAAAGCTGAAGCATATGAATAAATGACGTTCGTGAGAGCCTCTCAACAGAGGTCTTCCTAGAAGGCTATACCACTTTCTTCAGCCCTTGTCAATATACCTTCCCTTATACCTTTTACGATGTCGCTGGTTCAAACCTTTCCCACTTGATTTGGTGGACATTCGACATCGGCCTGAACTGTATTTACCATATCATCCATAAACTGCTTTTTCGTGACATGATTCCGTGACAAAAAATCATCGTTTCGATTGAACAAAGTCGTTAAAGTACTGTGTGATTTTCTCTTTTTAGGGCGTCGAAGCCTTCTTGCAGCCATTTATAATTAAAGTTACGCGTCCTATGTCTTGCCAGAACTGCAGAATCATCCCTTTGTTCTAAAGGATGGCTAGAGGTTACGTTTAAAATAGCATATTGTGCCCGCAATCTATCCTTGCCTCAGCCTCTCGGAGGGAAACCCTACAAACCATAAGCAATCTCGAAATGCCCCATACTTTTTCTTTTTGGCGTCATTATTGCGCATCTACCCTTCAAAATGGTAAATTGGAGCTATGAAACTAGCTACCATCGGCGTGGAAAGTCCTCTTGAATGCACCATTATCCAGCGCCTCAACCGCTTCGTGGTTGAGGTAAAAGTAGATAGTAGCCTGCAATGGGCGTGGATTAACAACACTGGCCGCCTGGAAGAGTTCCTACTCAAGGGGAAGACCGGGTTCTGCATTAGAAATGAATACCCGCTGAAGACTGCGCTCCGGCTCTTTGCCATTAAGGAAGGCAGTCTGGGCGCAATCATTGATACTCAGTTGCAAATGAAGGCGTTTGAGAAAGCGCTAGCAATGGGTATTATTCCCTGGCTGGACGGATGTGTCCTTCTGAAGAGGGACGTGCGACTGGGGGACTCTATTATTGACTACTTGCTCGCATGTGGCGAGAAGCAGGTTTACCTGGAAGTCAAGAGTGCTGTGCTGAGGGAAGGGCACTACGCCATGTACCCAGACTGTCCCTCAGCACGGGGTAGAAAACACATCAAAGAGCTCATTGGACTCAAGGCAGCGGGTGGAGCAGCGACAATACTGTTTATTGCTGCCCTTCCGGGCGTGGCAGCATTCAAGCCTAACCGAGTGGGTGACCCTAATTTAGCCGATTTGCTGGTAGAAGCGTGGAAGGCCGGTGTGAATGTAAGAGCGATAGCGTTACTTTACAATCCACGCGACTCACTGGTTTACCTGTATGACCCAGACTTGCCGGTTAAGCTTTAAGCTTACTATCCCCTAACTTTGATACCTTGCGGACCGTAGTGTTGCCGGTGCTGTTCCCAATAACCAGCACTACATAGGGATCGGTCAGGTTCCCGTTGCCGGTATTGGCTTCAGTAATGTTCCCGAACTGCACGTTCTCGCCACCCACGGTATCATATACGTAGGGAGTCCCCAGGCTCACCACTGTGTCGAGATGGACGTTCAAAGTGTTGGTCACCGTGAGGTTGCCCGAACTCGGCGGCGCGCCCGCTGTAATCTCCCCATAAACCGCTAGGCCTGACAAGTACGTGTGGATTGGCGCATGGAACTCTTCCAATATGGCGCCAATGACGATGTCGTACTTGAAGATATCGCCAGTGAAGACATCTGCGGTCCAGAAGGAAGTCCCATCGGGGTCTAGGTTGAGCGCGAAAAAGCCACCAGTTTCGTTGCCTGGCTCTCCTAGTTCTCCCCCAACTGGGCTCGAGTTTTTCAGGGAAAACTACCTAATGATTAGCTAGATTAGTTGTATGAGTAGAACTACATAATTACCCCCTTCTCCTTGTCGAGCATCACCGTGAGAGGTCATCGTTGAATAATGAGGCAGGTGGTAGCCAGGTCTCCCTAGCTACCACCCTGTGAGCAGCACACTATGGACAAGTAAAAGTATCGTTTCCTACGCTATTCGTCGTGAGGTGGGCTATATGGGTAGCAGTAGCATTGCATACCCAGACGCCGTACACGTCGTTAGAGACGGTATTAGACAGCACCTGTGTGCCAGTCAGCACCGGAAGCGGCAGCGTTGGTCCTCCCGGCATGGGTGGCACCCCTACTTCCGCTACAATAACTATGCCGGTTGGCACCTGTGGGTCATTGGGGTCCCCAGGCTCCCCTATCCCGTTGTTGGATAACACGTTGCCGATTATATGGGTGCCTGAGACCACGCCGCCAGGCGCCCAGCTATGAAGCACAATACCTGCTAGTAGACCACCGTTTACCACGTTGCGGAGGATAATGTTATCCGTTGCCGCCGTGGCCGGGAAAATACCCGCACCCACAACTATGCCGCCGACCCCAGCCGTTGTGATCGTGACAGTATTCTTTGCGACAACGTTATCAGAGACGACGCCTCCCGGGGTGTTGGGTGCGACGACTATTCCACAGTCGAACCCGTTGTCCTGGACAAGATTACCGGTTATAACGTTCCCTGTGCCCGCCATTGGAGCGGTTGCAGTGGGGATTGGAGCGCCAGGGTCAAAAAACGGGCTGTCGGCCTCTACGCCTATGCCGCCGTGTATGTTGTCTTCTACAATGTTGTCTTCGACCACGGAGTTCGTGGTTCCCACTAGCATTATAGCTTTGTTCTCCATGATGCCAGGATTAGTGTTGACGCCGTTACCTGATATAGTACTATCTTCGATAACGATGTCCGAAGCATCCTGAACCAGGATTCCCTCGTTATTGGCTCCGGTGACGTTGGCTCCCTTCACCAAGACATTGTGGACGCCTGGCCCGATGTATATCCCGACGTCATAGCCAGTTGCACTTATGTTACCGGAGATTGTCTGGCCCGAAGTTGCAACAACGGCTGCGGTAAGGCCTGTGCCCCCCGCGGAAGCCGCGCTGGCTCCCAAAGGAAGGGCTACTAGAGCTATGACTGCGCTTAGAATTACGGCAGTTCCTATCATAGCAATAATCTTTTTCATTGGTTCGTTTCTCCATTCATAATTTTGTTGTTTATCAGGTAATTTTTAGCAGTTGTCTCTATAAATTAAAACACTTGAAACTTTTTCTTTCCCTAGCAACCACCTCCTTTATCTCAATTTATTTGATTCACTTCAAGTTCAGTGGGCTCGCTTCGCACAGATAGGGAAGACGACCCTGCCTCACCTTCTTAAACCGGTTTGAGATAACACAGATATCCTGCGGCTTCTTAAATACTTGCGGCTGTTATCACCTTAATTAGCGCCTGAGCCTTCTCTTTTTCATAGACTAGACTAGTACTTGTGGGCCTCGTGCCATAAACTAAAGTTTACTTCACTTGGGAAGTTCCAAACATCTGGGGAAACTCGTGATTTCAGACAGGTAACAATACGTCACTCAAGGCGTGAACACACTGGTTCCACATCAATAGGTGTGAAGACATCCACCACAGCCTGGTTAGGTTGTGTTAATTTCAGATAAGTTAAAATACGTACTTCGACACGTGAATACACTGGTTCTACGTCAATAAGTGTGAAAGCGGCCCTCTTTATTGCTCCTGTGGCCAGCCATGATAGGGCGCAGCGCCAAGTCACATCAATATTATTATTACGTCTGCAACCAGGGCTTTAAACAGGGCAAGGAAAGCTGCAATGCCAGACATCTGCCTAAAGAAAAAATAGAGCAGCTGGTGATCGAGCAGATCAAGCGCAAAGGTACTAACCCAGCAATACCTGGAAGAGCTTGTAAAACTGGTCAACGCCGAATTGGACTCCGCACATGGCCCTTCTTAAAGAAAAGCTGGATGCCATCGCTGTCGAACTGGATGACGTTAGGGCCCGCTTAACGAGACTCTATGATGCCCTGGAGACAGGTAAACTCAGTTTGGACGATCTTGCCCCGCATCAAAGAACTGAAAACCAGGCAGGATGACCTCGGTAAAGCCAGGGTTCAGACTGAGGGGTGACTTAGTGCTAGAGGGAGTACAACATGTAGATGTGGAAACGGTTAAGTCCTATGCTCAGGATTTGTGCACCCTCCTGGAAGAATCCGATTTTACCCAGAGCAGAGCTTTTCTCAGGTCATTCGTGAAGCGCATCGTAATTGACGGCATCCAGGCAAAGATTCAATATCGTTTACCCATGCCACCAGATAGGAGGACGCAGTCGATAGGAGTTCTGTCCATTGATACCCCTGGTGGAGCTGGGGTGACAATAGGTAGAACTTTTGAGTTAGTATTCAGTCTAAATACTTAACCCCACTGCTCCCCACCGGGGAAATTATAGCAATAAAGTGGATCGTCTACAAGTAAGCGATGACAACGTCACGCACGCCGCACAGCCGTGGGTAACAATTCAAGCAACTGTTCAGCTAGCGTCGTTGAAGTTTAGAGTTCATCGACGCCCTGCTTGGATATATCTGAAGACAGTTTTCGATTCGAGGGGGCAAAACCACAATTCCAAAATCTAAACTTAGTGTCTTTCTTCCTCGTTGGTTTAAGCTCTTGGCCTATATTCTGCCTGACTAGTTACTCGCCTGAAAGGCACGAAACGCATTGTAGTCGAATTCCGAAAGCAGCCTTGTTGCCTGAGAATGGCTGATTAAGAAACCTATGAAGCTACCCGCTAAGAAACCCACTGAGGCATACCATACATCATTTGATACGAAGGGCACAGCGAGGGCTTCTCCGAAACATACAACCATTATTGAAACCACGGAGATATAGCTCTTGCCAAATATAGGTAGCACAAATGAGTCGTAAAGTATTACCTCGAAAAAGAGTACCCCTGTTGCTATTGTTAGCGCTATCATAAGGACTTTAGCATCGTCTATGAAATATACGCCGAAACCGATTACTGAAATAAGGAGAACTAAACCTATCGTCAACATAACCAGAAGGCCTCTCCTATATAAACGTTTGTATTCCTCAATCCGCGTATGTATTTCATAAAGGGTACCTTGGTACAAATCTTTTGACAGAGGTTTTATTTTCTCGCTGAAATGTGCTAAGGCAACAACACTGAAAGTGGGCACAAGGCCTAGAAAAGCGCCCGTTGTGTAGGGCCCGAGAAATTGCAACCCATTGCCAGCTTTTGTGCCTTCTGATACCCAAACAATAACTTTGTCAAGGAAAATAGCAATAATGTAGAACGTTTGAAAAAGCATTCCCCAATAGTCTTTAGATATTACCTTTGGAAGTGCGAGAGGGGCTTCGAGCAACTTTAATTTTTGAGGCTGCTCTCCTCCTTTAAAGACACTCCGCGAAGCCAAACTTAATAACGCAAGTAGAATTGCTATGCCTGCAACATATCCGTATATGGTATAACCGGGATTCAGTCGATACAGCAAGTAGCTGAGAATGAAGACCGCACAATACGATATGGTGTATATGAATGCAGGGTATTTGTATTGAGCCGAAGCCCAGAATGCTGCAGTTAGAATCCAAATAATTGAGTATAGAATGAGTAGGATCGCGAAGTATGAAAACTGTGTTGTTGAAAAATCGAGCACGTACTTAAAATAAGGAAATGACAGACCGGAGACGACAATCGAGAATACAACACTGGAGATGACCCCCAATGCTATGGCTCTACTGACACTGCTTTTGGCAGTCAATCTTTCCTTGGAAAGGCTTGCTTCTCCTACTACTCTATAGACTACAAACTGGATGCACGCTGTAGTTACAAGACTCAATATGACTGAGGACATCAGAATTACGGCCAGAGTATTGAGTTCGCCTGCATCAAACCCTCTGAGGAGGTAAAACAGAATAAAAGAAGCAAGCGTCGTGGCTAGCGAGGGTACAATGAAAAGCGCGCTATTACTTAAAGCAACTTTGTCTATCTTCTTGCTTAGCCTTGTGATAAGAGTTCTCAGATTAACGCAAGGAGCTCCCATTTAGAAGTGCCTCCAAATAAACCCCTAGTATTCTGTCTGCCATATTTTCGATAGTGTATTTCTCTCTGGCCAATTCTCTCGCACGTACTCCCATTTCTCTTCTCAGCGTCTTATTTTCAAGCAGCTCACAGAGTCTTGCAGCAAGGCTGTCAGGGTCATTAGGCGGCACGATGTAGCCGGCTCCGGTTCCGGAGAGTATGTCCGGAACACCGCCAACTGCAGTGCAAACGCTGGGCAAGCCGCAACTCATTGCCTCCAGAAGAGCCAGGGGAACCCCCTCGGACTGCGAACAGAGAGCAAAAACGTCAACCTGGTGGTACCATTCTATAACTTTGTCGACATGCCCGATGAAGCTGAAGTTTTCTCCGAGTCCGAACTTCTGAACCAGCGCCTGACATTCGTTATAATACTCATCGTCTTGTATCTCTCCGATGACGGCAAAGCGTGCAGTCTGTTTTTCAAGAACTTTTTGAGATGCCCTGATCAGAGTGATGATGTCTTTGACGGGCACGACTCTGGCGAAGCAACCCACCACAGGAGCGGCACCATTCTTTGAGGGTGGAGGTGTGAATTTGTCGCAATTTATCCCATTGGTGATGATTCTTATTTTATCTCGCGAAGCCCCCAACTCAAGCTCAGCATCAGCGTGGCTCCGACAAATCGGCACAAGCAAATTAGCGTATTGGTAAGAAGTTCTGACCATGGTTTTATAGCCAGCCATAACGAGTTGCTTTGCTGTTGCCGAGATATCTTGTCTTGCGATTTCGATGTTTCTTTCTTTCAGATATAAGCCATGCTCCGCTATTACCAATGGACTCCCGTGCAACACTTTTGCCATGGAACCTATTAAGCCGCCCATTCCCGTGGTTAAGGAATGGTAAACATCCGCTTTGGGCAGTTGAGGGACAAGAGCGAGAGTGTCCAGTAGCATCGAATAGATGCCGTGTACTGTCCAGAAGAACTTGCTGAATTCAGTTTCCGGGCAGTTCTTCTTATAAAATTGAACTACAGAGTCCCAATATTCCTTCGAGCGCAGCCATGCCTTTGTAATGCTGTGTTCTTGCAACAAGTTTGCCATATTTTCACAGTTCACGGGGTTCCCATATAAAACAGGGCTGAGGCAATTAGCCAGCTCTACAGAGGCAGCTTTTTGCAGAGTTGAGCTTTTTCGAGGGGAGCTTGGCGGTGTTATTCCGCAAATCTTAACAATATCTACATTGGGCAGTTTTTCATAGATCTGTCGCTCTTGTCCGCTTGGGGCGAGGCAAAAAACGTCGAAGTCTATGTACCCTAACTTTTTTATGAATTGATGGGCCCACTCACTAACGCCACCCCTAACAATAGGATATGAACCTTCGGATATTATACATACTTTCATACCTAGACTCTATTTATTACAAAATGGCAGAATGCGACTAATATCTGTGAACTCAAGGCTCAGGCAGTCCAGATTCCACCACCCCGGTTATATCGCGAGCTTTCAGCTTTTATGATAGAGACGTTAGCAATGCATGGACAGCTAACGCCATTAGCAACTCGAAAACGTTGAATTTAAACCAGCGAAAGGTTCTCCTTGGTCATTATTGTATACACTTGGTAATTACGAAGTCATAAAACAAAGACAGCAAAATGTAAAGAAACCATTACATTTCACAGGAACCCGAGCTTCTTTTCTCACCTGCTTCGGAGGAAATCGCTCGGTCATCGCCAAGGGCTCCGATTTGAGACATCTACTATTGAACCTCAAACAACACCAAAATGATAAGCTTCAGCTCCTTCTTCTAGGGCTTCTAAGCGGGACTAGCCTGTAACAATCTCTATTTATGTATGTCTATTTTGAACCTATTTTGCTAAACCTCTTCTTCTCGTGAACAGGTACGTAGCGGCCACTCCAATAATCACTACACCTGTGATGATGCCGCCAATAACGGACCAACTTAATCCTGCTGGGGATGATGAGACTGTGAATTCACCAGCCTGGTCGCCTATATTTACCTTATATGTGCCGGCTATGTCTTTAGCCACATTGAAGCTAACAGTTGCCTTACCTCCACCGGCTAAGGTGACATTTTTAACGGCTTCGGTGGAGTTGTTAATCTTGAGCGTTGCTGCGTAGCTGCCTTGCACCCCACCGGTATTCAAAACATCCGCAGAAATGGTTACATTCTCACCGCTTGAGACATTAGAGGGCGCTATGGACAGGTTGCTCACCGTGAATTGCGCCGGAACAGGTGTTGGCTTGGGCGTGGGCGTTGGCGTCGGCGCCGGTTTTGGTGTGGGTGTAGGCGTAGGCGTAACCGTCGGCATTGGAGTCGGCGTTGGAGTTGGGGTTGCGGTTGGAGTTGGAGTTAGCACTATCACCACACCTCCGCCACCGTAGATAGGGTTGGCAGCGAAACTGGCTGTCACCGAGATATTGCCAGTCACATTGGTATCGGTGCGCGGGTTAGCCGTTGAGCTATCGCTCCAGTTGACGAAGTGATAGCCAGAGTTAGCAACAGCCGTAACCGCTGTACCGCTACTGCCGTAGTTGACTGTCTGCGGGCTGGTACCCGTAATCGAGCCGTTTGCACCTGCCTTATAGGTCAGGGTGTAGGTGTTGATGGCAAAGCTGGCTGCTATGGCATGGTTGGCAGTAACGTTGCCAAAGGTGTAGCTCGACACCGCACCTACCGACGAGTTACCCACCAGTACATCGGCAATATGGTAGCCTGTATTCGGGGTTATGCTGAAGGCCTGGTCCGAGCCGTAATTGACCGTTACGTTGCCAGAAGGACTTATTGAACCGTTAGCACCGGCGCTGGCAGTGATGGTGAAGGTATCGATGTCGAAGTTAGCTGTCATCGAGATATTGCCTGTCACATTGGAGTCGGTGCGCGGGTTGACTGTGGAGGAGTCGCTCCAGTTGACAAAGTGGTATCCGGTATCGGGTACTGCTGTTACTGCTGTACCGTTACCGCCATAGTTGACGGTCTGAGTTTTATTGCCTGTGATATTGCCATCAGCTCCTGCGGTATAGGTCAGGGTGTAGGTGTTGATAGCGAAGTTAGCTATCACTGAGATATTGCCAGTCACATCGGTATCGGTGCGCGGGTTGGCCGTGGAGTTATTTGGGCTCCAGTTGACGAAATGGTATCCGGTATCGGGTACCGCTGTCACCGCTGTACCGTCATTTCCAGCGGTGACAAGCTGCGGGCTAGATTAATGATTCCTAAATAATATTGCAATATAG
>DAOUMT010000033.1:0-3951 GCA_034409195.1 Dehalococcoidia bacterium | reverse complement strand
GTAGTAGTCATCGAGCGTTACATAGGCCATACCGTGCTCCGCCCTCCATTGAGAATATGGATTATGCACAGCATTGTTGCGATTCTTGACTGCAATCCTGCCGAGGTCCTCTATCGTCTCGCCGTATAGCTGCATGTGGCGGGTCTCCAGCGCAGCATAGTAGCCATTATAGAAACCGCCTACAGTGAAATCCCAGTCTGTGTCGGAGGCAGAAGCTATGAACTCATTGGTGGTAGCGGTGTCCACTTCTGACATCCATTCCCACCCCACCACCAATACAAGGTCATACTGCCCCGATTTGATAAGGAAATATGCGTTGAGCAGAGCATCCAACGGGGTGCTTCCACCCGCCTCAACCCTGTAGCCGCCTTTTCTATGCTGTCCGATGTAATCCTGGACTATCCATGCCATGCATAGCTGCTGATTCAAATGGTCGCTGAAGTAGCTGCTCTGCACAAACTGTATCTCTTGGGGATCCAAATTCGGGAAGTCGTTGAGCATATTTTTGTATGCCATGGCAACGCCTTCTTCGGCGTTATCATACCGTACCCTGCCCGGCCTGTAGAGTCCACCTCCCAGGATCGCTACCCGCCTATCATTCATAAACACCCCCTCATCTATAGTATTCTAGAGACCCAACTCGCGTGCAACAATGGTACGCTGGAAAGCGCCATCTCCAAATATTATCTCTCCAGCCTTGGCTCTTCTATAATAGAGGTGTAAATCGTGATCCATGGTAAAGCCTACAGCGCCGAATATCTGATGAGCCAACAACGTGACGCGACTATAGGCAGCGCCCGTCCAGGCCTTGGCCACAGCCACGTCCATAGCAGCAGGCAGTCCCTCCGACACTTTCCACGCTGCCTTGTAGGTGACGAACCGCGAGCCATCGACATCGCTCACCATATTGGCACAGTAATGCTGAATCGCCTGGAAGCTGCCAATGGGGCGGTTGAATTGAACTCTCTCTTTGGCATAGGCGACAGCCATATCCAGCGCCGCTTGTGCCCCTCCAACCATCTCGGCACACTTTGCCACTGTGGCCTTCTGTAAGACATCCTGAATAATTTGCCAGCCCTGGTTAAGACCACCCACTATGTTGTCTTTGGGTACAGCCACATTGTTAAACACTACTTCGCACTGCTTATCGCGAGCTAAAGTCTTCAGCAGTGTACATTTAACTCCAGGAGCCTTGGAGTCAACCAGAAAGATGGTGAGGCCATTTCCCGGTTTGCCTGTTGCCTTTGTCCTGGCCAGGCATAGTAAATAATCAGCGACATTGGCATCAAGCACAAAGAGCTTCGTTCCATCGATAACATATTTACCATCCTGGAGGGATGCGTTGGTCTTAATAGATGTCGCTTCGTATTTGGCATCGGGTTCAATCAGAGCTAGAGAGAGGATGAGCTTACCGCTGGCAACTTCAGAAAGTAACTCTTTCTTCTGGCCTTCGTTCCCGGCAGCCAGTATGGTCATGCCGCCAAGGACAACGGTGGAGAAGAATGGCCCGGGCACGATGTTATATCCCATTGCTTCGAGCAGCACAGCCAGGTCCAGGAAACTGCCGCCACCGCCTCCGTATTTCTCTGGAAAGGGCAGCCCCATCCACCCCAGTTCCGCCATCTTGCGCCATAGCTCAGGTGAATAGCCTTCATCGCCCTCGTCAAGTTGTTTTACCAGCTTCTTGGGACATTCTTTCTGTAAGAAATCGCGTGCCGACGTCTTCAGCATTTCCTGCTCTTCGCTCAATCCGAAGTCCATCTTCAGCCTCCAGTTCAAGAATCAAAAGAAGACTGTGTATTTTCAGTTACCCCCTCCAGGGCAGCCCTAACCCCCTGATCGCAATGATGCTGCGCTGTATCTCAGATGTGCCGGCGCCGACGAGCCCGGAGATGCAATCAAGATATCCCGTGCTCATCCTGCCTTTCAGAGGTGCCCACTTGTTGCCCCTCTCCAGTTCACCATAAGTCCCCATAATATCTATTGCGGTATTCGCCAGTTTATGGCTGAGCTGCGTGGCGACCAGTTTGAGCACGGAAGCCTCAATGTTTGGTACAAGGCCTCTGTCAAGCATCCAGGCGGTTTGCCAGAAAAACATGCAGGCTACATCGATATCTATTGCCAGATCGGCCAGCTTATCGCGTATAAGTGGCTCATCGGTCAATGCCACTCCACCACGCCTCGTTTCCCTGGTCCACTGCACCAATTCATCGAAAGTCCGTTTGAATCCCCCTACCGGCACTACAAGTCTTTCAAAGTCCAGGGCTGCCATGGCGTAATACCAGCCCCGGTTTCGCTCACCGATAATGTTCTTCTTGGGTATCCTGACGTTATCGAAGAAGACCTCATTAAAGGAATGGAAGCCACAGATATTTATCAGTGGCCTAATGGTAACTCCCTCCGACTTGTTATCTACGATAACCAAAGAAATACCTTTATGTGCGGGTGCATCGGGGTCTGTCCGCACAAGCATCCAGGCATAATCCGAAACGTGCGCGCCGCTGCTCCAGGTTTTCTGCCCATTTATTACAAGGTCGTCCCCATTGTTCACCGCGCGCGTTTTAATCGCAGCAAGGTCAGAGCCTGCGTTTGGTTCACTGTAGGCCAGCCAGAACCTTATTTCGCCCAGGGCAATTCCAGGCAGCCATTCTCTCTTAGCTTCGTCGCTGCCAAACAACAGGATGGTCGGGCCTGAAATAAGCGTGGCTACGCCTGGTCCGGGGGCTCGGTGATAGCTCAGGCGTTCATTCAAAATAGCCTGTTCCATATTGGAACGCCCTGCGCCACCGTACTCTCTGGGCCATGAGAGAGTTAACCAGCCTTTCTCTGCCAGCCGGTGTCTAAATTGTTCCGCTGGGGGTTCTAATTCTTCGAAATCAGGTACGGTGCCGTACCCGCCAGGCCAGTAATGGCTCTCTTCTGTCCAGTTAGTGGGCAGTTCCTTCTTTATGAAGTCCTCTACTTCTTGACGAAATGCTTCTTCCTGGCTGCTAAAGCGAAAGTCCACGGTTTCCTCTAATATAACAGTAATCGGCAGCAGACTATTGCTGGCGGGGCAGTCCCAGCCCTCTCATAGCGACAATGTTGCGTTGAATCTCATTAGTGCCGCCGCCCACGCCTATGGAGATGCAGCCCAGATAAGTGCGCATTGCCCTGCCATTAAAGACAGTATCTTTGGAGTCCTGGGCTAATTCACCGTTGTGGCCCAGAACTCGCATTCCGACATTTGCTGTGTGTCTGAGCAGTTCGCTGGAAAATAACAGCGACATTGAGGACTCATAGCTGGGGTGAAGACCTTTGCTGTACATCCAGGCGATGCGGTAACACATCATACGCAAGACATCGTTCTCCACTATCAGCTCTGCCAGCTCGTCCTTAATCAAAGGGTCATTGGTGAGACTATTGCCTGAGTTTTTGGCTTCCTTCACATACTGGATTAGTTCCTCAATGAGACGCTGATTTGCTGCAGCCGTGCCAATCAGGGAGCGCTCAAAGTCCAGTGCCATAGCAAGCTGATACCAACCATTATTTTTTTCGCCTATCAAAGCATCCTTAGGGACACGCACATCATCGAAGAAGACCTCATTAAAGGAATGCCGGTTCAAAATATTTATCAGAGGCCTGACAGTGATGCCCGGGGTCTTCATATCGATAACGAACATGCTGATTCCTTTGTGCTTCGGCACATTCGGGTCAGTCCTTGCGCCCAGCCAGCAATAGTTAGCATAATGCGCATAGCTGCACCAAATCTTCTGCCCATTTATCACCCAGCTATCACCATCATCCACAGCGCGCGTTTGAATAGAGGCGAGGTCCGAGCCGGAGTTGGGCTCACTGTATCCCAGACAGAAGCATGCTTCTCCCTTTGCCACCTCCGTAAGATATTTTTTCTTTTGCTGCTCAGTGCCGAAGAGCGAGATGGCACTTCCCACCCAATTTACCGATATCTCC
>DAOUMT010000032.1:0-3400 GCA_034409195.1 Dehalococcoidia bacterium | reverse complement strand
CCCCCCCCCCCTGCTGTTTCCAAATAATGTTTCATTCTGGAGCGGACAGACGAGGGCATCTGTCCCACCATTTATAAAAGGGCGACCGGCAGGTCACCCCTACACGTTTGAGCGGATGCTCCAACCTACCCTAAGTCCTCAAACAACTCTTCAGCTGTATCGAATGTCTTGACTCTGCCAGCCTTGATATCCGCGCTGGCTTCCTTCTCGGCCTCCTGCCACTCTTTGGTCCAGAAATAGGCCTGGCTCTTGTCCACTAATTTCTTAGGTATAAGGACGGCATGTTCATCCACAACCTCAATTTCCACAAGATCCCCTTCATCTACTCCTAGCTCTTTGCGCACAGATGCCGGGAGTGTAATCTGTCCGTGCCTTGTGACCCTGCTATATGTTGTCATTTTCATCATCCCCCTAGGGTCGCCCCAGCGTTTCGTCATGTTGTCCAATGTTACGTAGAATGATTAAATCGTCCACAATCTGGAAAGTCAGCCTCAGCGAACGGCTCGCTCTTGCTTCCCATATACCCTTAACACCTTGCATTTTCTTAACTCTGAGTGCAGGATACCGCATATCTTTTACTAAGTTCGTGATTGCCTTGCGAGCAAGTTCCTTTTCGTCGTCATTTAGCTCTTTCCAGGCCTTCTTAAACTTGGCGGTTCGAGCAATCCGCATTGCAATTTACCTTATCCGACATTACTATATTAGTAATTTACTAAATTGTCAAGTGTTGGTCTTATGGAGCGAAATGCGGTGTTTGGCTGGCACTCATAAATAACTACTCCAGCAACCCCTCGATAGCTTCGATGACTATCCTGCCCTTTATGAGGTCGATAGACTTGACCACATCCTCGATAGCGGGGATGAGTATTTCACCTTTTTTACCCTTGACTATGTACACGTCGTTGCCGGGTGTGGTCATAATGTCGGTGATTTTTCCCAGTTTTCTCCCTTCGGTGGTCACAACATTGAGGCCGATGAGCTGGAATGCGTAGTACTGTCCTGCGGGCAAAGGATATAGCTCAGAGCGGGGGATAGTGAGGTCTTGTCCTCTTAGCTTCTTCGCATCCTCGACACTATCGATGGTGGCGAGCTTGACTACCAGATGTTGCTTGAGAGGGCGGCGGCTTTCTATTTCAAGCTGGCGGGTATTAAGGTAGACTATCTTATGGGGGGCGAACCGCTCGGGGAAATCGGTCACAACCTCGACTTTTACCTCGCCCCTTATACCCCAGGGGGCGAGTATATGTCCTACGATAAGGAACTCAGGAGGCACTGGTTCCTTGCCCATCACTCTTGACCAAAATGCCTTAGATGATCTCCAGTGTGGCGCGAGTCCCTTTCCTGATCGCTGCTACGCGCAGCAGGGTTCGCATCGCCTTGGCAATTCTCCCCTCTTTGCCGATAACCTTTCCGGTATCCTCAGGTGCCACTTGAAGCCTGAGGATAATCCCGTTTTCTGAGGGGACCTCGGTTACCTTGACTTCCTCCGGCTTGTCCACGATGGCCTTTGCGATGTACTCGATGAGCTCTTTCATTTTACCTTGTCCTTTGACTGATGCTAGTCGCACGATTCAGCGTTTTTAATCAGGTGAGGCTGGCTTGGTGTCAGATGCCTTGGCAGGTTTAGCCTTTGCTGCTTTGTCTGTCTTACCTTCTGGCGCTGGGGCAGGCTTGTCCTCTGCCGCCTTGGCCGCCTTGCTCTCCGGCTCTGGGGCAGGTTTGGCCTCTGCTGCTTTAGCTGCTTTGCTCTTAGGTGCTGGGGCAGGCTTGTCCTCCGATGCCTTAGCTGCTTTAGCTTCTGGCGCTGCGGCAAGCTTGTCCTCTGCCGCCTTGGCCGCCTTGCTCTCCGGCTCTGGGGCAGGTTTGGCCTCTGCTGCTTTAGCTGCTTTGCTCTCGGGTGCTGCCGCAGGTTTTGCCTCTGGCGCTGCGGCAGACTTGGCTTGTGCAGCCGCTTTCTTTTCCGATTTCTTGGGTGTTTTACGGTCTGTCGTTTTTCGCGAAAACGTAGTAACCAGTTTATGGTTGACCCCCGCCCTGCCCAGCAAAGTAGCGACAGTCTGAGTCGGCTGAGCCCCACGGCCCAACCACTCCAGTACTCTCTCCTGCTGTATGACAATGGTCCCTGGATCGGTTAGAGGGTTGTAGTGACCGATAATCTCGATGAAGGCCCCGTCGCGAGGCGACCGTGAATCGGCCACCACCAGGCGATAGGAAGGTTTCTTTTTGGACCCCACTCTCTGCAGTTTAATCTTGACCATATTTTATTCTCCCTTGCCCCATTATTTTCTACTAAAGATTGCTCTAAAGCAACCCCCCCAAATTCCCCAGTCTTGGGGGACTTTTGAGTGCGGGGGACACCCCCGAACCCCCGGAAGGAGGAATCCTGTACCTCTTTAATTCAAATGCTGCTCGCGCCGGAACCGGTAAAAATCAACGAGCCTCTTCAGTGCCCTTGCGCCCCGCTCGAAGCTGGGGAAGCAGGGTATACCTTTCCCTGTCAGCATGTCTCTTATCTCTATCGCTAGTGTCTCGGTGTGCGCCGCGTTAACGATAGTCAGGAAAGGCTTTTTGCTCGTGTTTTTGAATTCCAGGATGGCATCCACGAGCGGGTCCGGTTTGTCCAGGTCACGGCTGAACGGACTGACTATGGTAAACAGCTCCAGAACAATACAGTCTATATTGGGGTCTTGCTCCATTACATCCAGCATATTGACTAAATTCGATATGGCGTACTCCGACATCAGGAACGAGCTGGAAACATCGAAGGGATTTCGGTAGCTGCCCCCGATGATATTGAAAAAAGTTGACAGCCTTTCATACGACTTCTGAGTGAGCTGCGGGACTTTAAGCCCTTCCCTGGCGAAGGTGTCGGCTATCGCCACCGATTGCCCACCGCTCATGGCAATGAGACCCACCCTGTTGCCCCTGGCTGGTTTCAGATGGAGCAGCGCCTTGACTGTATCAATCATTTCATCGAGGTTGTCGACCTTTATAGCACCGCATTGCCTGATAAGCGCCTGCCAGATGATGCTTGACTGGGTCAGCGCCCCTGTATGAGAAGCCGTTGCCCTGGCACCATCTTCGCTCTCTCCGCCTTTCCATATTAACACCGGTTTCTTTTCGGCCACCTCTCTGAGCAAGTTAAAAAATCTCTTACCGTCTTTTACGGCTTCAATGTACATGCCGATTATCCTGGTCTCTTCGTCTGTCTTAAGATACTCCAGATAATCCGTGCTGTCGAGTATGGCAGCATTTCCGTAGCTCACAGACTTGCTGACCCTGATTCCGTTGCGCGGCCCTGCCAGGCTGAAGAGAGTTGCGTGAGTGCCGCTCTGGGCGATAAAGCCCACCGGTCCTCCCTCTCCGTGAGACTGAAGCGGATTATGGAGCAGGCCGATTC
>DAOUMT010000031.1:0-5689 GCA_034409195.1 Dehalococcoidia bacterium | reverse complement strand
CACCGGAGGCGTGAAGGCCGGCATGAAGGTAGGCTTGAGGGAAGCTAATCCTGCATGGGGGCCTATCTGCATCACCGGTAACATATGTCTGGCCACCCAGGCAGCAAGCAACAATATCGGGGCACTTGTAGTCTCGATAAGGACCGGTCTGCCCAAATGGAGTGATGGAAGTCATGACCAGCCGGGGCTGTATCTCACTGAGCACTGAGTATCCCAGGCCAAGCCTATCCATATAGCCCGGAGGAAAGGACTCGATGACGACATCCGCAGTCTTAATGAGCTTCTTGAAGATTTCATGACCATCGGAGCTCTCGATGTCCAGGGTTATGCCTCTTTTACTCGTATTGTAGGCCCACCAGTAGAGGCTCTTTCCCGGATGCGCAATATCTTTATAGAACGGGCCGATGTTCCGAGCAGGGTCTCCCCCAGGCGGCTCGATCTTGATAACGTCGGCCCCCAGGTCACCCAGCACCTTCCCGCAGTAGAAGCCCTTCTCATCGGTCAAGTCCAGAACTCGAAAGGGGCTCAGCATTGTAGTTTCATCATTTCCATCAATCATGGCCTAACCCCCAAAAGGAAACGTCAACATGCTAAACAAACATTCATCCGTACGGAAACCTTGCCGACTGACTGATGATACACTGCCAAGTTTTGCCGCTTTTTTGGTGATAGAAACTAATAGCATACGTAGGTGTAACTGTCAAACTTCTACTCTCGGCCTATCGCCCGGGAAATACAGGCGGCCGCTTTTCCATAAATGCGCTTATACCTTCGGCTAGGTCTTCAGTGCTGCTGTGGGCGATGGCTCCTACAATCTCCATCTCCAGCCCGGCAGCCAAAGTCGTTTCCATACCATAATTGACCAATCTTTTAACCGTTTTTAACGCCATTGGGCTCTTGCTCAACAGCTTGGCCACCAGCTCGTTGGTGGCCTCCTTCAGCTTATTTGCCGGAACAACTTTGTTAATCAGCCCTAATCTCTCCGCCTCACCCGCTGATAACCAATCGCCAGTATAGAGAAGCTCTTTCGCTTTCCTGATACCGATTAGCCGGGGTAGTCTCTGACTACCGCCGCCTCCGGGCACCAGTCCATAGTTGGCATGTTGATCCGAGAGTCGAGCATCTTCGGAGGCTATGGCCAGGTCACAAGCCATAACTAACTCCAAGCCGCCGGCCAAGGCTATGCCATTTATCACAGCTATGACTGGCTTACCCATATTATCGATCGCGCTGAATACTCTATTCCAGAGCCGGAGAAAATAGTCCCTAGGTTTATCAACGAGTCCAGCTATGCCGCCAAGATCGGCCCCGGAGCAGAATACCGTTCCAGCACCCGTAATGAGGACTACCCGCACATCAAGGTCACTGTCAATATCCTCCACGGCCGCTCCTATCTCAAGGAGCGTCCCAACATCCAGGGCATTGCGCACCTTGGGACGATTCAAGATTATTGTAGCCACTCCCCCCTTCTTCTCTAAGATGATGTTACGGAACTCCATTTTCACCTCCTGTGTTGATTAATTAGTTGCCATAGACTTCCTGCGCGAATATTATACCGTTATTGTAAAGCTTAGCCCTTTTTACTGAGAGGATTGTGGCCAGGAGGATTGACATAGACACTCCAAAGTGGTATAAAAATTTCTCCTTTGTCATCCTGGAGCCGCTCTCAATGATTTCTGTATTCAAATATCATCAAACAGGGAGGTTTGAGTAATGAACTCATCTGTAACTTCAAAAGATTACCTGAAGCTTGTCGGATATCAAGAGTCGATTATTGATACTGTCGATCAGGGTGAGTTGGATGCGCATCCCGCGCCAGTTGTCTGCAATTTCAATCCTCGAATGATAGCATTCACTTGGCCTTCGAATCGTATTGGTGCCACCGAAAGAGTCTTATCCGGCACCGGAATGCTGCCTGGAATCGCAAATTTTCTGGAGGCGTATGGAATTTCGATATTGCAGCCGGGGCAAAGCGAGGGATTCCACTCACACCTGGCTGAGTGGGAGGGTAAAGGCGGCCCCTATGAAGAATGGTACATTGTTTTGGAGGGGGAGCTTGAACTTCGTACAGAGTATGGCGATTTCCTGCTGAAAAAGTGGGATGGTGCCTACATTCCCTTAAATGCTGCCCACCAAGTTCGCAATCCTAAATGGAGCACCAAGCCCGCGATATATATGTCACTTTCTTGTTTTAACTGCAAATCTGAAAATAGATGGGATTCAGCAATCCAGGATAAATACGGCGAGTTCATGACATGCTCCGAAGAAAGGTTTGGATATATGAAAGAATACAAGAGAATCATGAACAAACGAAGAAATAGAGGGCTTCCGGCTGACTATGTTATAGGAACTATGAAGCCCACAAGACAGGGCAGGAAGGTGAAACAAAGTGAATGAAGAAAGTAAGATTCCATTACCCGACTGCAAAAAGTGCCCGATAGAAGCCGCCTGCAAACAAAGATATGGCGACAAACGAATCGGTATATACGGAACTGAGGACTGTCCCCTTATATACTGGACAATAACAAGCCATGTAACCGTTCGTGAAGCTAGCTGGAAACCGCCCACAGGATATTAATAAGGCGGACAATTAATGCGTGCAAGTTTTTCGATTGGGTGCATACTTGGAGAGCGGAGGCGGATAGCCATCAGCGAGGGCCCCTGACAAGGGTAGTGCCAAGCATATTCGACAGATTCGGCGTGCCACGGCTACAGAGAGAGGGCTGCCACGGAGGTAACCTTCGAGACCCAGCCGGGTCCAACCCCAATTATACACCGGAAAACAAGACTGGAGGTCTTGTGCTGTTAGCTTCCGCTGGTGTTGCCCTCGAGAAGCTTCTTGTCGACCGCAGAGAGTGTTATGGTTTTCCCGGGATACTGTTTGCGAAGGAAAGCGTATAAGTCGCGATAGACTTGATCGAAGTCCAGAGCATCGGATGGATATACGTGGAGACCAGCCATCGGATACTTTCCCTCCTTCGGATGTCTCCCCTCGCCTCTGAATAAGCGCATTTCTAACCTCCCCTCGGCACCGATGATGTGCAGAATGAATTCTGTGGTGAGCGGTGTGGGACTCGAACCCACGACACCCTGATTAAAAGTCAGGTGCTCTACCACTGAGCTAACCGCCCATACCTTAGCCCACTTCGAATTTCGCTATGATGATTTTACTCAACTCTTCTATCTCCGTCAATGCTGAGCAATATTACCCGCCGAATGTGTTATTATACATAGGAACGGCCAGAGTGACAGATCGCTGAGCTGGTCGAGGAACGAGCAGCCTGGAAAGACAAACGAATCCATGAACGTTGTCGAGGTCTCGCAGGTAAACAAGTCCTTCAAGGGCAACAAGGTGGTGGACAGCGTTTCCTTCAGCATTGGGCAAGGCGAGATATTCGGCATGGTCGGCCCTAACGGCGCTGGCAAGACCACCACCATAAGAATGCTTATGGACATCATCAAGCCAGACTCAGGCGAGATAAAGATACTGGGTGAACCTATAAATGAAGCCGTCAAAAACCGCATAGGCTATCTGCCTGAGGAGAGGGGACTCTACAGGAAACTTACTGTCTCTGAGTCGCTATCTTATCTCGCGGCACTCAAAAACATGAAAAGACGCCTGGCGGCGGAGAGAGAAGAGGAACTTCTGAAGCGTGTGAACATGCTCCCTCATAAGGACAAGAAGATTGAGGAATTGAGCCACGGCATGGGCCAGTTAATACAGTTTGTTGCCACAATTCTGCATGATCCGGAGCTCGTGGTCTTCGACGAGCCCTTCGCTGCCCTAGACCCGGTAAATACCCAGCTTCTAAAGGAGTTGATTCTCGAGCTGAAAAGCCAGGGCAAATCGGTCATCCTCAGCACACATATGATGAACCAGGTGGAAGAGCTTTGCGACAGAATCCTGATGATAAACAAGGGTCACGCCGTGCTCTACGGCAGCCTGGCCGAGATAAAATCGAGATATAAAAATAACTCAGTATTCATAGAATGCGACCGCTTGCCGGAAACGATATCCGGTGTCATCGGCATCAAGAACCATCCGAAATATGTGGAGCTCTTCTTGGACGGGCGTACCTCACCTCAGGAGGTGCTGAGCACCCTGGTGAGCAGCGGAGTGAATGTTGAACGTTTCGAGGTGTCAACGCCTTCGCTGAACGAGGTATTTATCCAGGTGGTGAAGGAGGGAAGATGAACAAGACCTTCACTATCCTGAAGCATGAATTTAGGCGAACCTTCAAGAGCAGGTCGTTTATCATAATTACCCTGGCGCTCCCCCTGCTGGCAATATTGGGGCTGGGAATATATCAGGGGGTTCAGCACTGGTACCATCCCGCCGCCCCACAAGAAGAGAGGATTGGCTATGTAGACCGGACCGGAATGTTCGGTAACTACACAAGCCAGCCCGGCGTTCTGTTCATCCTTTATCCCGGTGAACAGCAGGCCAAAGATGCGCTGCTGGCCAAAGACATAAAGGAATACTTTGTGATACCATCTGACTATCTTTCCAGCGGGCTTATTACCAGATATACCACATCCAGGGAGCCAACGCCTTCTGCTAAAACCACCGGGCAAATTACCAACTTTTTAGTCTCAAACCTGCTCGCGGGAAATGTCAGCCCTCAGGTATTGGATCGTGTCAAGACGCCTATGCTGCTGGCCTCGGTCCGATTAAATGAAAGCGGAGAGGTAGTCCCGGGACAGGACGTAGTCAGCAGTTATGTCGTGCCCATAGTCTTCGCTTTATTATTCATGGTCTCTATCTTTTTCGCCTCTGGTTTCCTGTTCCAGAGCGTCACCGAGGAGAAAGAGAACAGGGTGATAGAGATACTTCTCTCCTCTGTATCCTCGAGGCAATTGCTGGTAGGTAAGGTGCTGGGCCTGGGAACTGCCGGACTTATTCAGGTTGTTGTCTGGCTTATCACCGTTGTAATCTTCTCTCAGGTAGCAAAGGGTATCATACCCGCCTTGAGCAACCTCTCTATCCCTGCCAGCCTGATTGGCTGGGGGCTGCTGTACTTCGTCCTGGGTTATCTTTTGTTCGCCGCTTTATATGCGGGTATCGGCTCCATTGGCGCTACCGCCAAGGAAGGGCAGGGCTGGTCAACCATCTTCGTCCTGCCCGCCATATTGCCTTACTATTTCAGCTACTTTATAATCAGCAGCCCTGAGAGCGCTGCATCAAAAGCATTAACCTTTTTCCCGCTCACCAGTCCGATAACCTCTATGATGAGGCTTGCTTCACACGCTATCCCTGCTTGGGAGATAGCGTTGGGTCTTATTATCCTGGCGGGTTCGATTGCACTGACTATGTGGTTTGCCGCCAAGATATTCCGCGTATTCCTGCTCATGTACGGCAAGCGGCCCGCCCTACGGGAGATAATCAGGTATGTCAGGGAAGCTTAGAAGCTGGCAAAAAGTTATAGACGCATACTCAGGCGGGCTGTAGTCAGGCGGAGCTATTTCTGCTATACTTTTTGCTGTTACAATGTGCCCCCATCGTCTAGCGGCCTAGGACACTGCCCTTTCAAGGCAGAAACAGGGATTCGAATTCCCTTGGGGGCAGTTTCCATCCTTCTACTCTGCGGTTGTACCGCCGGTGCCTAGCCTATCTCCGTCAACGCGGCCACAAAGCCATAGGAGATAGAGCAATAGCTAATGGAGAGCTAACGTGTTGACTCTCCTAGAC
>DAOUMT010000030.1:0-7502 GCA_034409195.1 Dehalococcoidia bacterium | reverse complement strand
CTTTCAAGGCGATGAGCCTGCCCAAGTTCATGCCCATCTCCGCCTCAGGGAAGGAGCAGCCCATGACCAAATCGTCGATGTCCTGCGGGTCTAACCCCTTTGCTCTTCTCACGACTTCCTTGACTACCTCGGTAGCTGTGTACTCAGGCCTTGTATTTTTTAAACTGCCTGTGTGCGCCCTTCCCAAGGCTGTTCTCACCGCTGATACTATAACTGCTTCCCTCATCCTCTTATCTCCTTGCCGCTGTGTCTAGTTTCTTAGCGGTCTGTTGGTCTCAAGCATGTGTTTCATTCTGGCCTGGGATTTCTCCTCACCGCACAGGGAAAGGAAGGCTTCCCGCTCCAGGTCCAGTAAGTATTGCTCCGTCACCAGCGTATTCATGTCCACGTCGCCGCCATTAAGCACATATCCCAGCTTCCTGGCGATAAGTGCATCGTGGTCGGTTATATAGTGCCCTTCCCTCAACATGTAGATTAGCAGCTCCAGAAGTGCCCTGCCCGACCTTCCGCCTACCCTGATGCTGTCCCTGGGGCGCGGTGGGTGGTAGCCTTCTCTGGCTAAGTCGAGCACCGTCTGTTTGGCATCGTACAGCAGGTGGTCCTGGTTCATCGTAATTTTGTCGTGCGGACTCAAGTAGTCCAATCCGCGGGCGTCCTGCGCCGATGTCGATACTTTGGCCATGGCTATAGTTTCAAAACACCTGGCAACAAAGGGAATAATGTCTGTCTGGCCTCCGCCCGGCACGGCACTGGGCACAGTCGGAGGTATGCGATCGATGGTTCTCAGCAGCATCTCCTTACAACCTCCGCCAGCGGGAATCAACCCCACTCCTACCTCTACCAGCCCCATGTAGCACTCAGCGTACGCTCTTATTTTGCAGGCAGCCAGACATACCTCGCAACCTCCGCCCAGGGTCATGCGGAAAGGTGCAGCCACAACGGGCCGGTATGAATATTTGATGCGCATGCAAGCCTGTTGGAAGCTTCCTATCGCAAGCTCCAGATCACCCCAGCTCTTATTTATAGCCGCGGGAAAAATCTGCCGCAGGTCAGCGCCGACGCAGAAGTTGGCGCCCTGATTGCCGATAACAAGACCCTTGAAATTTTCCTCCACCTCCGCTATGCTGTCGTTTATCATCTGGATAACGTCAGCATCTATCACGTTGTTCGGGGAATGGAATTCAAGGCAGGCCACCCCGTCTCCCATATCAACGAGGCTGGCCCCGGCATTGGACTTTATCAGTCTCTTTCTATCTTTTATCGAAGAAAGAAGGATGATGCGGGGATTCTCCTCTATCTTCTCGTAATCTGCCTTGTGGAAATCGAAATAGTAGCGCTTCCCGCGCCGTTTCTCGTAAAACCGCTCTCTGCCTGATTTGAGCATTCGGTCGATGTTGTCAGGTATCTTTTCGCCCTCTTTCGCCATTCTCTCCACGGATTTCTTGAGCCCGATAGCATCCCAGGTCTCGAATGGGCCGAGCTCCCAGTTGTAGCCCCACCTCATAGCCCGGTCTACACTCAATATATCGTCAGCTATCTCAGGCACCTTGGCGGCGCAATAGAGCAGCATCCTCTTGAGCGCCTTCCAGGCAAAACGCCCCGCCCGGTCCTCGGAATATACCAGGGTCTCTAATCTGGCTGCCGGGTCGCTTACCTTCTTGAGTTCATCCAGAATGGGGAACCTTGCCTTGCTCTGCGGCACATAGTCGACCCTGTTGTAGTCCAGGGTATAAATCTGCGTGCCTTCGGCGCCGACCTCCTTTTTGTAAAAACCCTTGCCCGTCTTATCTCCCAGAAGCCCAGACTCTACCATTTTCTTCACAAAGTCAGGTATGGTGAAATCCTTCTTCTCCGCGGTGTCCTTTATATTGTCGGAGACATTCTGTGCTACCTTAAGGAAGGTATCTAGTCCCACCATATCCGATGTCCTGAAGGAGGCGCTCTTGGGCCTGCCCATCGGTGGGCCGGTTATGGCATCGACTTCGTCAATTGTATAGCCATCCTCTATCATGGTCTTGATTACGCCCAGCATGCCGTAGACGCCTACCCTGTTTGCGATAAAGTTGGGCGTGTCCTTAGCGAAGACAATGCTTTTGCCCAGTTGCGTCTCGCAGAACTCAGCCATAAACGATACTATATCTTTATCCGTAAGCTTGCTCGGGATTATCTCCATGAGCTTCATATGCCTGGGTGGATTGAAAAAATGCGTTCCCAGGAAGCGGGGCCTGATTTCTTCCGGCAGCCCTTCCGCAATTCGCCCTATAGACAGCCCGGAGGTATTCGTGCTGAAGACCGCGCCGGGCTTGATAAATGGCGCAACCTTTCCCAACAACTCTTTCTTTATTCTCAAGTCCTCCACCACCGCCTCGATAATCCAATCGACCTCTGTAAGATGCTGCAGGCCGTCCTCGAAGTTGCCCGGGGTGATTAATTTGGCATCGGCGGGGATATACATCGCAGGCGGGCTTGCGCCTATAGTTCCCTGTATCCCCATCATGGCAAGCTTGTTCCTGAACTGGGGGGATTGCCTGGCCAGCCCCTTTTTAATATCCTGTTTATCCAGTTCCGGAGGAACGATATCCAGAAGATAAGTCGGTATGTCCACACCTGCCAGGAGAGCAGCAATCCTGCTCCCCATCACGCCGGATCCGAGCACCGCTGCCTTTCTAATTATTCTTCTTTTCATGATTTTCTCCTACATATATTATCTCACATAATCTTTGGGGTGCGTACTTTTATCGCTACAGGGAACATAAAAAAGCCCCTTCTTTAAATATCTTCGGGGAATTTGATAATAGTCGTACGCCTGGGGTTTGTCAACATACGGAATTAGCCTACCGAGTTTGCCTGCTAGGTCTCGCCGAAAATGTCATAGATTTTCAACAATTTTCGCAGCCTTTTTATAACTTCTTCATAAGAAGTCGGCTAGCATGTCAGTGTGGGCAAGCCATATACGAATTGGCCTGCTCAAATAAGTGTGAAAAAGGTGAAATCATGCCGGGACGGTTTAAGAGGTGGAAGCCCACGACCTTCATGGCAATGGCTGCGCAGATGTGGCCGAGACCCGACCAGCCGATTGTATATGGCTCTGTCGAGATCGATATGTGCAAGGCGCTGGACTATATTAAGCAATATTCCGAGAAGCATGAAGTACATGTGACAGTCACGCACCTGGTGATCGCCATCTTGGCCCGGTACCTGAAAAAGTACCCTGAGGCAAATGTAAAGTGCGAGGCGGGGAAATTCTACCAGAGGCAGGACATAGATATATTCGTCTTAGTATCAATACCCGGAAAGAAAGAGGACCTTGGTGGTGTGATGCTGCGGAACTGCGATGAGATGTCGCTGGCGGATATCGCCTACAGGTTAAGGGACAAGGCTACCGAGGTAAAACATGGTAAGGACGAGACATACGGGAAATCCAGGAGCATGTTTGGGAAATATCCTCCCTGGGTCACCAAGATTATTGTGAAATTCGCTGATTTTTACCTCAACAGGATGAATAGAGACCTCTCTGGACAGGGTATGCCCCGGGACCCCTTCGGCTCAGCTATGGTGACTTCGGTGGGTATGTTTGGCGTGGAGGAGGGCTATGGCCCGATAATCCCATTATCCCGGATACCCATATTCATTGTGGTCACAGAGGTCAGGGACAGGCCGTGGGTGGAGGATGGGAAGGTCGTAGTCAGGCCCATAATGAAGCTCATGGTTACGCTGGACCACAGGGTGATGGACGGCTTCAAAGGCGGCCAGCTTTCCGCAGAGCTAAAGAGAATCCAGGACCCCGAGAAGGTATTCGGCTTTGCGGAGAAGATACCTGTGGGGCAGAGAACCGAGGTCGAGGAACCTATAGAGCCTGTCTCCTGCACCAAAGTGGAAGCCGTTTAAATATCGCAAAAATCCACTCTGTCTATTACTTTACTTTATTAACACTGTTTTTCTCTAACTTTGGCCTCAAAAAGTCTCCCCCCTCTTGACAAAATGGTATATACCTATTACATTTTATGGTATATACTAATTTTGGGCGGGCTAATGGCTGGAGAGCACGGAAGGTGCCCCAACTGTGGCAGCGATCGAGTAGTGAAGGCCGGTAAATATAAGCGCGGCCCGAACGGTGTGGAGCAACGCTATCTCTGCAACGCCTGCCGTAAGTTCACCACCAAGCCTATTCGACAGCTTGAACTTATTAAGTTCCAGGAGTTGCCGAGATGAAGGATAAAAACGGAAGTACCCTACCAGATCCAAGGGTCTCGAGAACAGGGACAGGATCTCAGCAGTCGTTGCGAGCAAAAAAATTAGCCGTGGCCTCAGATTCCCCGGGTAATCGAGACAAAGGAGGACAAGTGACGGTACTGTGCGATGAGCTGGTAGCGAAGCTGGAGGAGGTAGACCAGATGATACGCGAGGAGATAAAGAGAGAGCTGAACTCTAACTGGAATAATCACTCCGCATCCTCGCGACTAGCATGTCTGATAAGGTCCCGCGCCGATGTTCAGAGTGCTATTACGAGCCTCCTCGGTGCCAGCCACTAAGGGCATTTAAAAAGAAGAAATATTTAAGATAGTTCTGTGAAATTATGGAAACCCCTGGAGCGCGGATTAGTGTACCTATGGGGTATTATCTCAAAGGCTTCGGTATGTAACCTCTCTGCGGCGGGCTACTCTCATTATCGTGACCGCTCTGCTTGCATCGTCCATAGCATATACTATCCGGTGTTGACCTACCCTGACACGTTATAGATCACTGTCTGCTAGATTCTTGACTCTAGGAGGCCTGGGGTTATCCTCCAGGGGCGGAGATGGCTCTAGCGACAATGTCATAGTCTCGCTCAGAAACGTATTCAATCCTTTTTGGGCATCCCCACCTCAGCCTTACTCCATAGTTCAAGATGATGTGCCTGCCTGCCATTTTGATTCGTTGTTGGAGCAATTGACAGAAACGGTACAGTTCTGCGAAGATGTATAAGAGAGGTTTTTCCGGGCCTTTTCCGAAATCGAATAGGGAGGTGCGGTTAAATGAGCGATGATTTAAAGTCAAAGCAGGATTATACGGTATACAAGAAACTGGCTCAACGTCTGGATACCATCCCCAATGGATTTCCTGCTACGGAAAGCGGCGTCGAGTTAAAATTGCTGGCCAAGCTGTTCACGCCGGAAGAGGCAGCCCTGGCGCTGCATTTGAAGCTGACACCAGTATATGCCGAGCAGGTAGCACAGGAAACTGGAGATGACCCGCAAGCAATGGAGGCTACCCTAAAAGGCATGGCTGGCAAGGGGCTGATACGGATGAAAAGGGGACAGAAAGCACCTATCTTCGGCCTGATGCCCTTCGTCGTCGGCATCTACGAGATGCAAATCACCCGCATGGACAAAGAGCTGGCACAGATATTCGAGGACTACTACAAGGAAGCATTCCATAAGATGCTTCATTCGGGGCCGTCCATACACCGAGTAATCCCCGTGGAGCAGGCTGTGCAGACGGGGCTTCAGGTGTTGCCCTACGAGAGCGCCTCGGAGATACTGTCACATGCGCAGTCATGGGGCGCTTTAGACTGCATCTGCCGCGTGCAAAAGAAGCTGCTGGGAGAGCCATGCAAACACCCCGTAAACGTATGCCTGATGTTCAGTAGAAAGCCTAATGCCTACGAGAAGGCCCAGCACATAAGGTCACTGACAAAAGAGCAGGCACTGGAGCTGCTGCGCCAGGCCGAGGAGGCCGGGCTTGTTCATACCACCGGCAACCACCTGGGAGACCAGGACTATATCTGCAACTGCTGTTCCTGCGCCTGCGCCATACTGCGCGGTGCTTCTGAGTTCGGCATTCTCAGTGTGTTGGAACCATCGGCTTTCCGGGTCAGTGTGGACGAGAACCTTTGTGTTGGCTGTGACCTTTGCATCGAGCGCTGCCAGTTCAAGGCGCTGTCTATAGTGGACGGCATTTGCAAGGTAGACGAACAGCGCTGCTTTGGCTGCGGCATCTGCATATCAGCCTGCGGCGATGGTGCACTGAGTCTGGCACCCAGACCGGCTAGCGAGGTGAAGACGCCGCCGCAATCCCTGGCCGAATGGATGATGGAGCGGGCTGCGGTGAGAAAGCTCGATCCGCAGAAGCTGGAAGAAGTTATAGGGAAAATCCAGCAGTAAAGGGGAACTGTGTTCGCCCCTACAACTTGCCGGAAATGAGACAAAAGTTACATAAAAAGACTGGTTCTCTTGCTAGGATAAACTTGAGTTTTGGAGCGTTATCTCTAGAAGGAGGGTAGAACATTGAGAGAAAAGGTTGAAGCAGCGCTTGCCCTCATTAGGCCTACTTTACAGGCTGACGGTGGAGATGTAGAACTGCTGGACGTGAAAGAAGGTGTGGTCTCGTTGAAGCTTACCGGGTCCTGCGGCGGCTGTCCTATGTCTACGATGACCTTAAAAAATGGGATTGAGCGCATTATCAAGCACGAAGTACCCGAGATCAAAAGTGTAGTTGCTGCCTGAATTAATAGACTCGGATATCCAGACTAATGTGAGCGGAGTTAGCCATTGGTTAAGTTCCGCTCTTTGTCTTATAGTACAGGTAGAGCAGCTTGCAGTTGAGTTCGAATTCGTCTTGGGCGCTGGCGGAAGGTACGCCTGACCGCGAAGATTTCGTCAACCTGTCATCGAAGATAGCCCCGGGAAATAGCTTTTGAAGTTTTGCAACTACCGTGTTGAAGTTAGCCAGGGACGAAGGGGCTATTTGGGTACCCAGAAATGAATAGGACATGCCATGTTGCAGTATCTGTATGGCAGGCTCCGAAGATTCCCGATTGTAGAGCCTCGCAAGAGATTCCGCTTGAGCTGCTGCATTACTGACTTTCTCTTTGATGGTGCGCGAGATGGGAATGCCGCCCGTCAGCAGGGTAGCGCCCCAATTTATCTCCTTCCTGGTTACTGTGGTCTCTTCCTCCGCAGGAGTCTGCATAATGCCTTTTAGAATCAAAAAGACATCGCTATTTGCTATTTTCTTTTCCTGACCCCCTTTGTTACGAAATACGGCTTCCCCCTCTAAGAATTTTGCAGTAAGGGCAGTGAAGACCTTTGAAGGTTTGTGCAACTCCGAGTTCGGGCAGATGAAAGCCACCAGCCCCAGCTCTGTCAGGTTTCGGGCTATTGAATCTGCCTCCTGGATGCTGGGATAGTGAGCGACCAGCTTGGGAAGCCCGCCGCTCAGGAGAAGGCGTGTCTGATAAGAGTCTTTGTTGATAATGGCAGCTACCTTAGTAATGATGTCTGGTTCGGGGATAGCGGGGGTAGCTGCTGCGACATGAACGACCTCATTACCTGCCATGAAATCTCCCTCCCGGACAGTTGAGCCGCATTATGACGACTTCTTTTTGTTCAGCTTATTTCCGAACTCGTCCAGCCTCTGCTCAAGCTGCTTCTGTCGCAAGGAGATGGTGAAGTCCCCCCGGGTCCTCTCGAGAACGCCTCGCACCATGTCTGTAGTACGCCTCAAGCCGCCGGTCAGGGCAT
>DAOUMT010000029.1:0-20975 GCA_034409195.1 Dehalococcoidia bacterium | reverse complement strand
GTCAATCATGACGTATATTACTGTCTTCCCCTGCTGGGAAAGCTTCTCAACTCTATCGTCATTCACTGCAATATTGTTTTCCTTTAAGTATCCCGGGCTGACTGTACTGACCCCTTTACCGTTTACTTTACCTTCCGCTCCTTTGCCGGGAATGGACTTGAAACCTTCTACGGAAAGCGTCTCTTTGGCCGAAGATACGATTCCCTTGGCGATGGGGTGCTCTGAGTGAGTCTCGATAGAGGCGGCGTAGCGAAGAATATCAGTCTCATCCATTTTGCCATTTAGCGAAATGACATCGGTGACGCCAAATTTGCCTTGGGTGAGAGTGCCTGTCTTATCGAACAGTATCGCCGAGACCTTCCGTGCTTGCTCAAAGCCGTCGCGGTTCTTTATCAGCAGACCATGTTTTGCCGACAGCGCTGTGGACACGGCAACCACCAGCGGGATGGCAAGGCCGAGCGCATGAGGGCAGGTTATTACCATCACAGTAACCATCCTCGAGAGTGCAAAGACAAAATCCCGATGGCCTATGAAAAGCCACGATAAAATAGTTATTGTGCCGATACTGATTGATATGATAGTCAGCCCGAGTGCAGCCCGGTCGGCCAGGTTCTGAGTCCTTGACTTGCTTTCCTGGGCCTGCCTCACCAACTCGGTCATCTGAGAGAGGTAAGAGTCTTCACCTGTTTTCTTGACCTCCACAGTAATTGAACCCTCACCATTGACCGAGCCTCCGATAACTCCGGCACCGGCTTGCTTGAGGACAGGAGTCGATTCTCCGGTTAGCATGGCCTCATTGACCGATGTGGCGCCTTCAACCACACTCCCGTCAGCCGGGATCTTCTCACCAGGTTTGACCAGAACTCTGTCGCCTACCACGAGCTCATCAAGGGGGACTTCTTTCATGCTCCCGTCAGGCAGAACCTTATGAGCTTCGGACGGCATCAGCCTGGCAAGCTCTTCCAGGGCTGATGAGGCCGCCATTATCGACCTCATCTCCAGCCAGTGTCCCAGCAGCATCACATCGATAAGCGTTGCCAGTTCCCAGAAGAAAACGTCACCGCTGAGCCCGAAGACCACGGCAGAGCTGTAGACATAGGCCGTTGTTATAGCCACGGCGATAAGGGTCATCATCCCCGGCGTTTTCGATTTCAGCTCGTCATAGATGCCCTTTAGAAAGGGCCAGCCGCCGTAGAAGAAGATAGCGGAGGAAAGGACGAAAAGAACGTAGGAATCACCGTGAAACTTGATTACATTCTCGAGGCCAAAATATTTCTGCACCAGAGGAGAAAGGAAAAGGATGGGGATGGTGATAACGAGAGATATCCAGAACCGCTTCCTGAAGTCGGCAACCATCATGGCGTGGTGACCGGCATGACCGCCATGAGCCCCCATTTGAGCATGTCCGGAGCCCATATCATGTCCCATAGCCTCGTGTGACTTCATGTTCTCCATGCCTTTCCTCTTGTATTGCTATCTCTTAGTTCAAGCATCAGTAACCGCTCGGCTTTCTTTCATTAGTGTATATTTACGTTTGACTATGAGCCTGTTTTTCTCAAAGCAGTGGTTTATTCACTCCACGCAGCAGCTCATCTTGGAGACATCCCGGGTGAAGGCTTGGGCTGCACGCTTAATCCCTTCGCTGAATGTGGGGAATACATGAACAGTGTCGATAATGTCATCAATAGTTAATCCAAGCCTGACTGCCAGAGTCGCTTCATGAATCAGGTCAGCGGCATCTGGCGCTACAATGTGCATCCCAAGGACTTTGTAATTATGTGGGTGAATAGCCATTTTGAAAGCTCCCCGGGTTTCGTTGACCGCAAGCGCCCTTGGCACTGCGTTCATATATATCGTTCTACATAAGCAGCTATTAAATCGCCGCATCTCCTCCTCTTCGGTTAAGCCTACTGACGCTACTTGTGGGTTGGTGAATACTGCACTGGGTATGTGGTCATAGTTAAGAGTTCGCACCGGGACGGTGAGAGCGTTTTCCGTAGCCAGCGCTCCTTCCTTGGCCGCGACTGTTTCCAGCAGCACTTTGCCAACACAATCACCGGCCGCAAAGATATTCGGGTTATCCGTCTGATAATATTGATCTACCTGGACGAAGCCGTTTTTGTCTACCCTAACACCTGCCTTTTCCAGACCCAGGTCGCCAGTATTGGGCTTGATGCCAGCAGCCAGAAGGATTTCATCACATTCTACTTCCTGGACGGAGTCACCTTTTTGGAAGGCTATTATCTTTTTGCTGTTTCGTTCCACCACCTTCTCCACTCGAATCCCGGTATGGATGCTAATACCCTCTCCTTCCAGACAGCGCCGCAGCTCTGCGGCTATCTCTGGTTCGTGTCTCGGAAGAATCTGTCCCATGGCCTCCAGCACGGTAATTTGGGTCCCGAAATGGGCAAACATCTGGGCAAACTCCAATCCCAGTGGGCCTCCCCCAATAATAACCATAGAAGCAGGCAAACTCTGAAGCTGCATCGCGGTTATGTTGTTCAACCAGCGCACTGTATCCAGCCCCGGAATGGGGAGCAACTTCGTCGAAGCTCCGACAGCGATGACTATTTTATCCGCTTCATAAACTTGCCCCGCTGCCTCCACTTGATTCGAGCCTGCCAATCGTGCCCTTTCCTCAAGCAGGGTAACGCCTTTTAGGCTTTTCAATACTCTTGTGTAGTTCTGCTTACGGGCTTTAGCTATAATCCGGTTCTTTTCCTTGATTGCAGCCTGAAAATTAAATAAAGGCTGAGCATTATTCCGTAGGGACTTAAACCTGGGACGCTGAGCGTAGTAAAACTCTTCCCCTTGGCTTAATAGATTTTTGCTCGGTATGCAACCTACGTTGACGCACGTTCCGCCAAGAGGCAGCCTGCTATTAAGCATAAGGGCCGTCTTCTTGAGGTCGGCTGCTTTCGTAGCAGCGGCAAAAGCGGCTGCGCCTCCACCAATAATGACAATATCGTAGTTCATTTTGTTACTCCTTCAGCTTGGTTTTTGCCTTTCAGGCTCTCCAAACTACGTACGGCGTTGTGTTCCCGCAAGAATGAGGAAAGTGCCTGCGGCCATCAGAGCGGCAGCGACAAAAATCCGGTGCCTACTGTGCGCTCAATTTTAGTAAGCCTGGAGCCCATATCATGTCCCATAGCCTCGTGTGACTTCATGCGCTCCATGCCTCATCTCTGGTACTGTTATCTTTTAGGTCAGGCATCAGGAACTGCTCGGCTTCCTTTCATTAGTATCCGTATATTTACGTTTGACTATGACCCTGTTCTTCTCAACGCCAATGATTACCACCGTTTCACCTGGCTTCAAAGTATCGCGGCTGCGGGCAGTCCACAGCTCGCCTTCAACTCGCACCAGATATGAAGCTCTGTCGCTGGGATTCACGCTGGGGACCACCTCTGCATCCCTGCCGATGAGACCCTCCGCACCGGTCACTGCACGTTGTCTCATAGACCTGCTCATGAACCAGAACATCGAGCCTGAAAGCAAAAGACAGAACAAATATATTGGTATAGACACATCCAGGGGCAGGAAGAAGAATACTGGTATTGCCGCTATGGGAATCAGCATCAATAAAAGCATGATGTGCATTGCATCTGCCCTACATAACCTTGTGTCTCAGTGCGCTGCACATACAGTAGCTGGAAAGCAATTAAGAAGTCATAAAATGCAGGTGGAAAAGGTGAAGAAATCGTTACATTTAGCGGAGGACCAGGCAACGATCAACTGGAGACGCTAGACCTTGTAGTCAAAAATCAGATAATCTATTTCTTAGTAAACTTCTCAACGACAGAAATAAGTTCGTTCACATACTCATCGGAATTCTCGTTGCGGGTTAAAGCATTGCGAACACAGCCCTGTATGTGGTCCTTCATGATGATATTAGCCACTTTCTGAGTAGCAGCAATGATAGAGGAAAGCTGGTTAAGTACATCCACGCAGTACTTGTCTTCTTCGACCATTTTCTGAATACCTTTGAGTTGACCTTCCATCCGTCTCAATCGGACCAGTATCTCCTGTTTATCGTTTGTGTAAGAATGAGAATGAGTCTGCATATCTCTAATCTCCTGAAATTGCTATGCCCATGGGGGGCATCCATATGTATTATAAGGGTTCCTGCTGAGAGTGTCAATCTGAGCTATTCTGACTATTGACAGCCAAGAAATAAGGGAGTAGAATTAAAAACGGATGCCCCATAGGGGGAAGGGGCATAGCGATGAACATAAGATGTCATAATAATGTGACCTTTTAATGGCAGGTTTTATAACTTTTTTATTACCGACTTGTTACTATGATAAACATACACCAGGATTATAAAGGAAAAGCCATGTTTTTAGGGGAGGCTGGTTGAACGTGGCTGGTGAAGATAAGAAGATGACGAAAGTAATTCTGCCGTTGAGAGGCATGACCTGTGCCTCCTGCGCGGCCACCATTGAGAAAGCCCTGTCGGGGCTTCCTGGTGTATCACAGGTAAACGTCAATCTGGCCAGCGAGAAAGCATCGATCGAATATAATCCCGACAAGGTGAACATCGCCACCATGACGAAGACCGTCTCGGATGCGGGCTATAGCGTGGCTCTGGAGAAGGCCACTTTCGGCGTCGGCGGAATGACTTGCGCCTCGTGCGTGTCTCATGTGGAGAAGGCTCTGATAGAAGTCAAAGGAGTCGTCAGCGCATTCGTAAACCTGGCGACGGAGAAAGCAACCATCGAGTACATACCTGGCGAGGCCACTTCCGCCGATTTCAAAAAAGCGGTAGAAAGCGCCGGCTACCAGTTCCTGGGCGAGGGGAAGCCAGGTTTGAGTAAAGTCACTTTTGCCGTTACCGGCATGACTTGTGCCTCCTGCGTATCTCACGTGGAGAAAGCCCTGCGCGAGGTGGATGGTGTCATTGCGGCAAACGTAAACCTGGCCACTGAAAAGGCAACCGTAGAGTATGACCCGGGCAAGACCAGCATGGCTGGCTTCAGAAAGGCGGTGGAGGATGCCGGCTATGGTGTAGGTACTGTGGTCAGCGAGGAGATGCCAACAATCGCTGATACCGTGTCGGAAAGTAACCGCCGCGAGGTAAGGACACTCAGGAACAAACTCATCTTCGCCGTTATCATAGGTGTTTACATGCTCCTGGTCGCGCTGTCGGAATATACCGGGAATTGGCTCCCTTCCATGTTCAGCAACAGGTACCTGCTCTGGGTTCTGGCAACACCTGTGCAGTTCTGGGCAGGCTGGCAGTTTTACCAGGGCATGTGGGGTGCACTCAAACACAAGACTACCAACATGAATACCTTGATTGCCGTGGGCACCTCGGCCGCTTACTTTTACAGCGTTGCCGCCATACTATCCCCCGGTTTCTTCTCTGCCGGCGGACGTACCCCGCAGGTCTATTTTGATACGGCCAGCGTCATCATTGCCCTCATCTTGCTGGGCCGTCTGCTGGAAGCCAGGGCGAAGGGGCAGACCTCTGACGCTATTAAGAAGCTCATCGGCATGCAGGCTAAAACTGCCCGGGTAATCCGGCAGGGACAAGAAAGTGACATTCCCGTGGAAGCGGTCGTTACAGGAGACATCATCGTTGTCAGGCCGGGGGAAAAGGTGCCGGTTGACGGCATCATCAGGGAGGGCAGCTCGAGCCTGGACGAGTCAATGGTCACGGGAGAGAGCCTGCCCGTAGAGAAGAGAACCGGCGACCAGGTCATCGGCGCTACCCTTAATAAGACAGGCAGCTTCCGCTTCGAAGCGACCAAGGTAGGTAAGGACACGGTGCTTGCCCAGATTATCAAGCTCGTGGAGGAAGCCCAGGGAAGCAAAGCCCCTATCCAGAGGCTGGCCGACGTTATTTCGTCCTATTTTGTACCGGCAGTCATAGGTGCTGCGGCCATCACGTTTCTCGTCTGGCTGTTTGTGGGGCCAGGCCCTGCCCTGACGTACGCTCTGCTTAACTTTGTCGCCGTTCTGATTATCGCCTGCCCCTGCGCACTGGGCCTGGCTACGCCTACGGCCATCATGGTAGGCACCGGCAAGGGGGCTGAAAACGGAGTGCTCATCCGCAGCGGTGAGGCTCTGGAAACGGCCCACAAGATACAGGCCATCATTCTGGACAAGACAGGCACTCTGACTCAGGGCCGTCCGGTGGTCACAGATATTCTGGCAATCCCTGGAATTAATCAAGACGAACTGCTCCGACTGGCGGCCTCAGCGGAGAGAGGCTCGGAGCACCCCCTGGGTGAGGCCATTATTAACGCTGCCCGCGAAAAGAATCTCACCCTCGAAGATGCCGCCAGCTTCAATGCCATCCCTGGCCTTGGTATCGAGGCAAAAATAGACGGCAAAGCGGTGCTTCTAGGTAACCTGAAGTTGATACAAGACCGCGGATTCTCACTTAACGGCCTGGAAGAGAAGGCGAGCCAGCTTTCGCGTGAAGGTAAAACGCCGATGTTCCTGGCGATTGATGGCAGCAGCACAGGTATAATTGCCGTTGCTGATACACTTAAGCCAAATTCCAAAGCGGCCGTGAAAGAGCTGCACCGCCTCGGGCTGGAGGTGGTGATGCTTACCGGGGACAATAAGCGCACCGCCGAAGCAATCGCTAAGGAGGTAGGGATTGAACGGGTGCTGGCCGAGGTACTGCCCGAAAACAAGGCTGCCGAGGTAAAGAGGCTTCAGGGTGAAGGCAAGGTGGTAGCCATGGTAGGTGATGGCATCAACGATGCCCCCGCCCTGGCACAGGCCGATGTAGGGATTGCCATAGGCACTGGCACGGACGTTGCTATCGAAGCCGCAGATGTCACACTCATGAGCGGCGACCTGAGCGGAGTCGTTACCGCTATCGCCCTGAGCAAGCGTACACTGAGGACCATCAAGCAGAATCTGTTCTGGGCATTTGCTTACAATGTCGCGCTAATACCGATAGCTGCCGGCGTGATGTACTTTGCTTTTGGCCAAAGCGGAACACCACAGGGATTGCGTTTCTTCTTCGGTGATTATGGTTTCCTTAATCCTATGCTCGCTGCTCTGGCTATGGCAACCAGCTCGGTGACCGTGGTGTCGAACTCATTACGGCTCAGGGGTTTTCGCCCGTCCAGGTTGACACAGAGAGACTAACCATGGAAAGAAGGGAGGTGAGCGCGATGAAGATCGTAGAGCTTTGCGGCAAGGGGCACTGCCCGGTGGTCAAGATAGCGGATGACCATGTCGAGATCGGCGAAGAGAACAACGTATGTGTTCTGTCGCTGAACGAGTGGGAGGTGCTGAAGCAGAAAATTCTCAGTAAAGAGCTATAAACAGAAACCCAGGAGCTGGAACCGAAGTTGCTTCAGTCCGGTTCCAGCTCAAAATTTTATGAGAAGATGGCTGCTTAGAAAGAAACCAAAACGGAGGTAATGAAGATGGCAAAAGACCCAGTTTGTGATATGGAGGTAGACGAGAAGTCGTCGCCAGCTAAATCCGAGTATATGGGCAAGACTTACTACTTTTGTGCCCCCGGCTGCAAAAAAGCCTTCGACGCCAACCCGGGAAAATACGCTGGAGGCGGAGGGCAAGAAGCAGCCGGACACGGCGGCCACAAAATGTAATAGCAGTTTGGAAATAGTCTGGGGGAGCAGTAACACTACTCCCCTGAACTGTATCCACCTCACAGAGCATTTACTTGGAGTCAGTCGAAATGGTAAAAGTAACAGCTATGGACACGGAATCAGGCGGTCATGAAATGGATTGGGTTAAATAGGGGCTGAACAAAATGAGGGGCATTGTCATCAATATAAATCCGGTGGCATTAAAAATCGGGCATTTTGCGCTGTCCTGGTATAGCATCATTATAGTAGCGGCAATTATTGCCGCAGTTATTATCGCACTGAGAGAGGGCAAAAGGAAGGGTATTTCAAGCGAGATAATCTATTCTCTGGTCCCGTGGGTTCTAATTGGGGGTTTCGTAGGAGCCCGGTTATTCCATGTCATAGATTGGTGGCAATATTACTCGGCTAATCCGCTTCAAATATTTGAGGTCTGGCAGGGCGGCCTGGCTATCTGGGGAGCGCTGGCTGGAGGTGCCCTAGCAGCTATTATCTATTCCAGAGTAAAGCATATATCGTTTGGCCTTCTGGCTGATACCGCGGTTCCGGCTTTACTGGTTGCTCAAATAATCGGCCGTTTTGCCTGCATCATCGATGGGGATGCAACGGGTGTTGCGACCGGCTTACCCTGGGGCTTCACTTATATCAATCCTGGCTCTATGGTCCCCCAAAATTTATTTGGCGTACCCACCCAACCTTATCCTGTGTATGACCAGCTATGGAATCTGGTAGGCTTAGCACTCGCGCTAAGTCTTCGCCGGTATTTTAAGAGGGATGGGCTGCTATTCTTAAGCTACCTGTCATTTTACGCGGTGGGCAGGTTTATACTCACCTTCGTTCGCCATGAAAATATCTGGTTCTGGGGTTTGCAGGAAGCCCAGGTGGCAGCCATCGCCGTTTTGGTTGTATCGGCAGCAATAATGATATATCTGTACAGAAGACCGAAGGTCAATATAACTCCGGAAACCTTAACTTGAACAATCGTGAGTTTATCATCCGTTAACTCAAACGCTGGGCAAAGAAGTGAGTCACCCAGAGCAATGGGCAGTGACCGGTCTATCGATTATCAAGGTTGGGGAGGAGGAATTAGAGATGTCAGGTGAGAACAAGACTACGGAAATTATTAAGAGGCGGTGGAATAGGACGGCCTGGTACTATGACTATTTGATGGCCTTTATGGACCGGGTTGGTGTGAGGAAGGGGCGCAGACTGCTGTGGGGTAGGGTGGAAAGCAGTCACGTACTGGAGATAGGTGTTGGTACTGGCAACAACTTACCTTACTATCCACCTGATGCTGAAATGACCGCAATTGACTTCAGCGAGGGAATGCTAAAGCGCGCCAAAAACAGAGCGAACAGGCACAAGGTGAAAGTCGACCTGCAGCAGATGGATGTGCAGAATATGAAGTTTGCAGACAATACCTTCAACACGGTAGCAGCAACGCTGGTCTTTTGCTCCGTTCCCGACCCGGTTCGTGGAATCAAAGAAGTTGCGAGAGTATGCAAACCGGGCGGCAAAGTGCTCTTGCTTGAAAACGACTTCAGCTCTGTCCCTATTATCAGCTGGCTTGCGAAGCTTGCCAATCCGTTAGCAGTGCGGATGATCGGAGCAGACTTCACCCGACACCCAATGGACAATGTGGCTGCAAGCGGTCTTGCCGTGGAAAGGGTCACCAGCCTTCGGCGGGGTCTCTGGAAGCTGATTGAGGCGAGGAAGGTGTAGCTGGGAGGTGGAAAGAATGGCAAACGACTATCGAAGGTTATTCGAGGAAATCCGCAAAGTGGGTCTAAATCCACTGGGGTGCGTGTATACCTCCTTAGATAAAGTGTTGAGGCTTCCAGTTGAGAAGCAAAGGGAGTTGAAGGCAAGCCTCATTGCCGAGAACTTCCGTATTCACTACGAGAACAGTGCGTATTATCGCGGGCTTTGCGAGCAACAAGGGGTGACTCCATCGGACGTCCTTCATTACGGCGACTTGATAAAAATCCCTCTGATACCGGTGAGCCAGTTCAAACGGACAGATACGCAAAAGCTGCTGAGCCTGGGGCTGGATAAGATCGAAGTTGAGATGAGGAGCACCGGCACCAGTGGAATCCCCAGTGTAACGCGGCGGGACTCCGAAACTGTCACTCAGGGGTTTCTCGCTGTATGGGCAATGTATAGGGAGTTCTTCAAGTTTTCCAGCGGAGCGATAGTGTTCCTGATGCCCTCGCCGGAAGAAGTGCCTGAAATGGGCATGATCAAGGTTTCGAACATGCTCGGTGGGCTGGTAGATACCAGCAGATTCATAGTAAGAAAGACCTCTTTCGACCCGCAAGAGGCTGTTGCGCTTCTGAAGCAATGGGGAGATGACCACACAAGACACATTGTGGGGCCTCCCTTCCTGGTGCACAACCTTATACAGTACCTCAAGAAGCATGATATTCGCCTGAAGCTGGATGGAGAGACCAGAATCATCACTATGGGTGGTTGGAAGCGGTTCACAGGAGAGGCGATATCGAGGGAGGAATTCAATAGCGAGTGCGCTGAGTATCTGGGAATTCAGCCCGAGCAAATCCGGGATATATACGGGCTGATTGAAGGAAATATGATGGCCATTGAATGCAGCTACCACTGGAAGCACGTTGCTCCCTGGGTGCACTTCAGCGTAAGGGAACTCGATGATTTCCAACGGCAAGTGCCAGAGGGAAAGCGCGGAGTGCTGGCAATAATAGACCCCACCTGCCTGGCCTATCCCGCATATATTCTGACTGAGGACATGGCGTATCTGGAGGAGACAACTCCGTGTCCCTGCGAGAGAAATGGGCAGCGCGTGAACATCATGGGACGGCTCACGGGTGCCGAAGTGGGCTGTTGCGCCATCAATCTGGACAAGGCGATGCATGCCTCCGAGACGGAGCTACCTAGAGTCTGAGATTGCAGAGTGGTGTTGCATTATGTGTTGATGAAAGCCCGCGCCTCTTCTGTCACTTGCTCTTGATCAATCCCATATCTAGGAGAGATTTTTTCACCATATCTTTTTGTGCTGCTGTTATTCGGGGAAGAGGGCTCTTGACATAGGACTGGATAGGGTGACCCAGCTGGTGCATTGCCTCCTTTATAACAGCAGATTGCACAGGTACAGCCAGCATAGATACAAGAGGATAAACCTTTTCCTGCAGTTGAGAAGCCTTCTTCATATCTCCTTTTTTGAAACTATCATAGAGGGAAACGATATCCCCGGGTACGATGCAAGGAATCGGGCAGATGACCCCGGCTCCTCCGATCTTTAGAGTTTGGAGCAGAATGAAACTGATGCCGGTGAAGACGTAGAACGGCTTTTTCTTGACACACTGCAAAATTTGCTCAGCTTTTTCCACAGGCCCTGTCTCTTTAATCCCCACAATATTTTCTATGCGAGAAAGCCTGGAAATCAGCTCGGGCGACATTTCCAGGTGGGTGACGTACGGAAAGTCATAAAGCAGAATCGGCAGGTCTACCGCTTTCGAGATTGCTTTGTAATGATTAAATACATCGTTATCCGTAAGTGGGAAATATGTCGGCAGATTGATTAGGAGCCCCTCTGCCCCCCTGTCCTTGGCATATCTGCTCAACAATATAGCTTCATCTGTACCCACGCTCGAGGTGCAGACGACAACCGGCACCCGCCGGTTAGCTTGCTTGATCACTACATCTATCATCCTTTTCTTCTCGTCTACAGTCAGATAGGGGAATTCCCCCGAACTTCCCAAGGCCACCAGTCCGTGTACGTGGTTTCTGATTAAAAAATCTACTTCGTGCTTCAGGCCATTTTCGTCGATTTTAAGGCCCCTGTTTAAGGGCGTGACCATCGCGGGATAAACCCCCTCGAATTTTCTCATTTTAACTCCCTCCAAACCTGGCATTTGCGATATTCTACCGCGAGATGTATACTTGTTGCAAGAAGCCCCTGAAGTACGGGCAAATCTATCCCTTTAAGGGGAAGAATGCGCCAGCCTTACGAACAGTACATCGACCAGAACTACAAACCTGAACTGTCGTATGAAGAATGTCTCCGTATCGTTAAGGGTTTGGAAGCCGTCAGGATACACCATTTGACCAAGAGCCCCATCGTTGAAAAGGCGGCCAAGTTGATGCAGCGCCATAAGATCCATTATCTCCCGTCATTGAATCAACTTATAGAAGATATGGCTGCTAAGGTTTTGGATGGGGCCAACCCGACACAGCCCGGGATACCATAGTTGCCCTCTCTATATTGTGTTTGTAAGTTGTTTCACCGAGTTACCGCAGTAACCCGCATCTCTGCCAGAAGGGTTCTGACAAAGCCTGCCAGACCGCCCTGATGGACCAAAAAGCGGTCTTCCCATTCGGGCTCGAACCTGTCTTTGAACCTGTACAGTCCTTTGAAGGAGAAAAACCGGTTGCCCCGCTCAAACAGCAGATGAGCGATTCTCTCTTCAAGGCTGGCGCCGCCTCGGTTGCCCACGCCGGCGAAGGGAACGAGACCCATCGAGAGGCGCGTGCATTCTCGTTCATTTAGGTCGAACAGTATCCTGGCGACCAGATACTCCATGGCGCTGTTTGGTGCCCTGACGCAGTGCCGCATCATATCGATCTCAGCCTCTCCCTGCCTGTAGTCGGGCATTTCGTTGACAAAGGCAATAAGCGAACCTCCAGGGTCCCTGATAATATATAATGGCATCTCACCCAAGTATGCCCGATCGAACCAGCCCAGTGCGAAACCGTGTTCGTGTTTTCCCGGCAGCGTCAGCCATGAGTCAGAGACCTCTTTTGCTTCTTCCAGCAGCCTCTCGGGATGTGGCGGAACATGTCTGGCAAACGTATATCCTTCACGCTGGAATCTATGACGGAGATAGCGGAAGAACTTGTTTTCCCCCGTTACTGAACAAAAATGTGCCACATCGACCACAGCCTCCTCACCAAACTTAATCACCCTGAGGCCCAGCTTGCGGTACACTGGTAGGAGGTCGGCTAAGGCCTGATGAAAGACAACTATCCAGTGTTTTTGGGAAGAAAACCGCATGAATTCGCGGATGCTTTGCTCGAGCCGGTCATCGGGTCCAACGGGGTCACCCAGGCTAATAGCCACGCAGAGGGCTTTCTTGTAGGCGATGACAGAGGTATTGTCTGCGGCAAACAGGTACGACTTTTCAGGCCACAACTTGAAAAAGTCCAGCGAGGAGCGCCCGTATTTTTCCACAATATCCCTGGCCGCGGCGCGCTCACGCGGTTCGCTAGCTAACTGGCTGACCGTAATCCCGTCTCTCCTGTTGCTCAAGGAATGGCTGCCTCCTGCTCAGCCCAATCATATCAGTTATCAGAGTAGCTCGCTACTGCGAACGACAGGTATGTGCTAAGCAGTGCCTGCTAATTTTAGGGCGGCATCTAATTCAGCAGTTGGGATACTTCCCTAAAATGTCACAACTATTTGACTTTTTGCAGCCGCATTTTATGACTTATTTATCACAAAATATCTATTATAATTGCAACATTAATCCGAATCATCACAGTATCGGGCCCTGCTTTTCAGTGAGACGTGAGAGCAGGAGGTTGTCAAAATTTTGATTTGATGGGGGAGGGGGAAGATGTGCAGCAATCGAGGCCTTAACGATCGCAGCAACAGCATGGAGGTGGCTACGCTCGCCGGTGGCTGTTTCTGGTGTCTTGAAGCCATCTTTGATGAGTTAGAAGGCGTTGAAAAGGTGGTATCAGGCTACTCCGGTGGCAAGACGGCAAATCCATCCTATAAAGAGGTATGTGGAGGCAGGACAGGCCACGCAGAAGCTGTACAAATAGTGTTTGATCCGAAGATGATTTCATATAGAGAGATATTAGCGCTATTTTTTTCGATGCACGACCCAACGACATTGAATCGGCAAGGGGACGATGTGGGGACTCAATATCGCTCTGTAATTTTCTATCACGATGATAAGCAAAGGGCTATTGCTGAGCAGTTGATAATGGAACTTAATGCGGCGAAGATATGGAGTAGTCCCATCGTAACTGAGGTTGCGCCATTTAGTGCCTTCTATCCGGCGGAGGACTACCATCAGCACTATTTCAAGCAAAATGCCACACAATCTTATTGCCAGGTCGTTATCGCGCCAAAATTAGAGAAGTTTCGCAAACATTATAGCGACAAGCTAAAAAACAAAAGGTGATAAGAGATGCTCGTGAAAATGTCATAACTTCTTAATCTTTTCGCTGTCAATTTTATGATTTCTAGATTCTCTGTTGTTAGTATGTAGAGTGCGCCGGGCACGCAAGTCGAATAATAGACATACAAAGCCCGGGATGACACATTTAAGGGTTCTGAGGGGAATAGATGGGAGACGCAGAGAAAAAGCTGTTCACTTTGAAGCAGTTGAAAGAGTTTGACGGAAAATCCGGAAAACCCGCATACCTAGCCTTCAAAGGCAAAGTCTATGACGTTTCCAGCAGTCCTCTCTGGACAGACGGGAAGCATCAGGGCCGGCATTTCGCCGGAACCGATTCGACTGAAGAAATAACTAATGCGCCCCATGCCGAAGAGGTCTTGACGAAATTCCCGGTCATAGGTGAGCTAGGGGAAGAAAAGCGTTCGATAGCTACACTGGCAAATAGAATAGAGGACTTTCACCCTCATCCCATGTTAGTTCATTTTTCGGTAGCATTTTCCATTGCGATTCCAATATTAGCTATTATCTATATTTCTACCAATAAATCCTCTTTTGAAGCAGCATCATACTATTTGCTTATAGGTGATTTCTTAACTTCAGCTATGGCCGGATTCGCCGGCGTATTCAGTTGGAGTGTGACTTACGAAAGGAGAATGACAAGCGTATTTATCCGGAAAGCGATATTCACTGTTTTACTGGGTGTCCTTGTCACAACGTGTTTTGTCTGGCGAACTGTAGACCCTAATGTCTTGACATCAGAAACAGTTTTTTCTTATGTGTATTTAGCGCTATTAATCATTTTAGTGCCGATAGTCGGTATGCTGGGCCATTACGGAGGGAAAATAGTCTACTCCTGAGGTATCGGGTAATCGTGAGGTGAAGGCCATGTCTAGGATAAAAGAGCTGCAGGAAGTAGCCGAAATAATATCGATTGCGATAGCGCGCGAGCAAGCCTCAATCAAATACTACAAATATGCCCACCAGAAAGCGACGAGTGAAAGTGCTAAGAAGACCTTCTCGCTTTTATTGGAACAAGAGAGAGCGCACGAAGACGAACTCAGGGCCCGGCTATATGAAATAAAAGCTGAAATCGACTATGAGCGTACGAAATCGAAATGATCCCTCTGCCCCCCTGAATTGCCCCTACATCTACCATAACCTGCCTTTTCCTTGACACAGTCTCGTAGGTCAGGTAAGATTTTCTCTGGACTCCCGGCCAAGGAAACCCCATGTCCTACAGGACCATAATCTACGAGAAAAAGGAACAGGTCGTTTGGCTCACCCTGAACCGTTATCGCACAGGCAATACCATAAACCTTGAGATGGCGAACGAGCTTGTCGATGCCTGCCGCGCCATAAACCAGGATGATGAGGTCAGGGTGGTTGTGGTCACCGGGACAGGGAAGATATTCTGTTCCGGATTCGATATCGCCGAGCTTCGCTCTGTCTCCTCAGATAACCTCAAGCATATGAATTCAGCGAGCCTGAGCTCGAATGCAGTGGCCGCTCTCAATTGCCCTGTTATTGCTGCAATTAACGGGGATGCTTTAGGCGCTGGCCTGGAGCTAGCACTAAGCTGTGACATCAGGATTTGTTCGCAGAATGCCCATTTCGGTTTTCCTGAGACTTACTATGGCATCATTCCCAGCGGAGGAGGGACTCAGCGTCTGCCCCGGATTGTAGGCAGAGGAAAGGCTACGGAGATGGTTATTACTGCTGAGCCTATAGATGCTGCGGAGGCATACCGCGTTGGTTTGGTTTCTCAGGTAGTGCCGAAGCAGAAACTTCACAACGAAGCTGAAGAGATAGCCGCGAAGCTCATCTCAAGGGCGCCCATCGCGGTTAGATATGCCAAGGAGGCGGTGAATAAGGGCCTGGATATGACTCTGGTGCAGGGGTTGAGGTTGGAAGCTGACCTCTCATTCCTGCTGCAGACGACCAAAGACAGAGCGGAAGGGATCAAGGCTTTCCTGGAGAAAAGGAAGGCGCAATTCAAGGGAGAATAGCCTCACTGTAATGAACGCTTTCGAAACCATTATTTATGATAAAAAGGGTGGCATTGCCTATATCACGCTGAACCGTCCCCGGGCGTTGAATGCAGTTAACATAAAGATGAGGGACGAGTTGTACGAGGTGCTGCCTGCATTCGATGATGACCCCGAGGTGATGATAGGTATCATCAAGGGGGCCGGTGATAAAGGATTTTCGGCAGGGGCCGACATCACCGAGTTCGGCACCGCTCCTTCCCAGGCCATAGCCAGGCAGGTGAGGTGGGAACGGGACCTCTGGGGGCAGTTCATGGGCGTTTCCAAGCCTCTCATCGCTGCGATACACGGTTTTGCGCTGGGGGCAGGAATAGAAATGGCAATGTGCTGCGATATCAGGATAGCCTCGGATGATGCAAGGTTCGGATTGCCTGAGGTAGGCATAGGTATGATACCCACCGCCGGAGGCAGCCAGACTATGCCTAGGCTGGTGTGGCCGGGCATGTGTGTAGCGCCCATACTTACCGGCGAGACTATCGGCGCTGCCGGGGCGATGCGGATAGGGTTGATTCACAGGGTTGTTAAACGCGCTGACCTCATGTATGCCGCCGAGGGAATGGCGAGGCTGATAATGTCTCGCAGTCAGATTGCTGTGAGATATGCTAAGCAGGCTATAAACCGCGGCCTGGACCTGTCTTTGGAGCAGGGATTGGAGATGGAGGGCGAGCTTTTTGCCCTCGTGCTTGGAAAGGGCGGATCGAGTTTTCGAGTCAAGAGGTAATTAAGCGTTGCCCCTACAGGAATGGTCAGGGAGGGTGCTCCAACCTACTCTAGAAAATAAAAATACAAAATGCAGGTGGTGGTGAGCAAATGATGCAGGGAAGTGGCGGAAAAACGCAGGATGAGCTAATCGAGGAGGTCGCTGACCTCATCGTAAGCTCGAAGCGAATTGTGGTGTTCACCGGGGCCGGCATCAGTACCGAGTCGGGGATACCTGACTTCAGGGGTCCCGATGGGCTATGGACTAAATTCGATCCTGAGGACTTCACATACCAGAGGTTTGTCAGCAGCCGCGAGGCGAGGAAGAGGCTGTGGGGGATGAGCAAAACCGTAGGGTTGAGCTGGCATGATATGAAGCCAAACGAAGCGCACTACGCTGTCGCTGAGCTGGAGAAGCTGGGCAAGCTGGACTGCGTTATCACTCAGAACGTGGATGGGCTCCATCAAAAAGCTGGCTGCTCGGAGGACAAGGTGCTCCAGCTTCACGGCAATATGCAGTGGGCTAGATGTCTCACCTGTGGCGAGCGGTGGAGCAATGAGGAGGTGATGAGGTGGGTAGAGGCTGGGGTCGAGGACCCGGAATGTGTCAAGTGCGGTGGAATCATCAAGCCGGAGGGTGTGTTTTTCGGTGAGGCTATGCCCGTTAAAGAAACTATGGAGGCGGAGCGGCGTTCTTCAAGCTGCGATCTCTGTATCGTGATAGGCTCCTCGCTCGTGGTCTATCCGGCAGCGATGATGCCTCAGTATGCAGTGCAATCCGGGGCAAAGTTGGTTATAATTAACGAAGGAGAAACCAGCCTGGATCATGCCGCCGATGTACGTATCAATGACAGGGCGGGTAAGGTCATGTCGCAGGTGGTTAAGAAGGTCAAGAAAAAGATGCGCAGGAAGGGCAATCGATAAGTTGCCTCGTAGGAGTGGTTGCAGCGGATGCTCCAATCTACCCAGACTGAATGGAGTATAGCCCGTTCGCCCTGAGCCTGTCGAAGGGCCGTTCATGGTTCGACAAGCTCACCACGAACGGTGTGAGGTTGGCAGTCGTCTTATAGTCAGGCAATATAAATTAGGAGGTTAAATGAATACTACGGACTTCCTCACCATTGCCAGCGCTATCGTACCTGACCGCACGGCGATAATCTTCGAAGGGAAAAAGTTCACCTTCGGCCAGCTTAACGAGCGCTCCAACAGGCTGGCTAATGCCCTTACTAAACTCGGGGTCAAGAAGGGCGACATCGTGGCCATACTGCAGGTCAACTGCAACCATTATCTCGAAACATACTACGCAGTAGCGAAGCTAGGCGCCATCTTCGCACCGCTGAATTTCAGAGCCAAGGCCGACGAGCTTACCTATATGCTCAACAACTGCGAGGCCAGGGTTCTGTTTGTTGGCGAGCGCTACCTTGATATGGTGCAGACAATGCGACCCAATCTATCCAAGGTGGAGCACTATATAAGTATCGACAAAAAAGTCGATGGCATGCTCTACTATGATGATTTGCTGGCTAAAGCCTCCCCGGATGACGTGTTCGCCGAAATCGGCGATGATGATATAACCATGCTGATGTATACTGCGGGCACTACTGGAAGGCCGAAGGGGGTGCCCTTAACTCACAACAGCTTTGTAACATATATGCTGGGCAATGTAACTCCTGTAGACCCTGAGATAGAGGAGACCAACCTGCTTACTGTACCGCTGTACCATGTTGCCGGAGTCCAGGCTGTGCTGGCTGCCACCTACGGTGGCAGGACACTGGCGATGATGAGGCAGTTTGAGGTGAAAGAGTGGATGAAGACGGTGGAGCAGACCAGGGCTAATCGGGCTATGCTTGTGCCCACTATGCTAAAACGTGTCATCGATGACCCGGAATTCAGCAAACACGACCTTTCCTGCCTCAAGGTGATAACCTACGGTGCTGCTTCGATGCCCTTTGAGGTGATAAAGAAGGCGATAGAAGTATTCCCCAAGGTGATGTTCATCAATGCCTTCGGGCAGACGGAGACTGCTTCTACTATAACTGCTCTGGGGCCTGAAGACCATGTTATCACCGGAACCGAGGAGCAGAAGCAGAAGAAGCTGAAAAGGCTGCAATGCTCCATTGGCAGGCCTATGGATGATGTGCAGATCAAGATAGCGGACGAGCATGGTAAAGAGGTGCCGTTGGGCGAAGTGGGCGAGATCATTGCCAAAGGGCCAAGGGTGATGAGCGGGTACTGGAAAGACCCCGAGAAAACAGCAAAGGCTCTGACCAGTGATGGCTGGCTACACACGGGCGATAAGGGTTATGTAGACGAAGAGGGCTACATATATCTGGCAGGACGCGGCGACGATATGATAATAAGAGGAGGCGAGAACATCTCCCCCGAAGAGGTGGAGAATGTGCTATATGCTCATCCCTGCGTCGAAGAGGCTGCGGTGATCGCAGTGCCCAGTGTGGAATGGGGACATGAACCGAAGGCTGTGGTAGTTCTCAAGAAGGGCGAAAAGGCTACACCGGAGGAGCTGATAGAATTCTGCCGCCAGAAGCTTTCCAGCTTCAAACGGCCCCGCTACGTTTGTTTTATCAACGAGCTTCCGCGCACTTCTACCGGGAAGGTGCTGAAGAGGACGCTTCGAGAGCATCACGGCAAGGCAGACAACGCCTGAGCAAGAAGGTTTTGAGTGCAAAAGCAGGGTGTCGGCTCACTAGCTGTCTGACACCCTGCTTTCTTATTGCTGAGGTGGAATATTGACTATGAAGAAAGTCATATTAGCATCAGCATCTCCGAGAAGAAAAGAGCTTCTGGAGAAAATCGGCCTGAAATTTAAAGTTGAGCCAAGCGACTATGCAGAAGACATGCGCCGCTCCGGATTAAGCCCCGATGAGCTTGCCAGAGAGATTTCGCTGGAGAAGGCAAGGGCGGCCGCCAGCAGACATAAGAAAAATGCCATAGTTATTGCTGCGGACACCTTTATTGTTTTTAAGAGCAAAATCATGGGCAAGCCGGGAACCGAGGCTGAAGCAAGAAGAATGCTTATGAGGCTGAGGGGAAAGCCTCACTCGGTGATTACCGGCTTTACTATTCTGGATGCGGACAGCGGCAGGGTATTAACGAAATCGGTGGAGACGGTTGTCCATATTAAAAATTTGACCCCGGAACAGATCGACGCGTATGTTAAGTCGAAGGAGCCACTGGACAAGGCGGGGGCATACGCAATTCAGGGGCTGGGGTCTGTGATTGTGGATAGAATCGAAGGCGACTATTTTAACGTGATAGGCCTTCCCCTGAGCGCTCTAGCGGAAGCACTGAAAGAGTTCGGGATTCATATTCTGTGAGGACTTGCGGCAACGAAGGCGGCTACTTCCTCACCGGCGACGTAGCCGGTAGAAAATGCTGCTTGCAGGTTGTAGCCACCCGTATCAGCATCCACGTCCAGCACTTCACCACAGAAGTAAAGCCCGCTGACCAAACGTGAGGCCATGGTGCGCGGGTCTACTTCCTTAAGAGAGACGCCGCCGGCAGTAACCATAGCAGCAGCCGGAGACAAGGGGCCTACGACGTTGAAACGCAGGGATTTGAACAAATTAACCAGCCTTTTTCTCTCTTCGGAGCTAATCTGATTAGCAGGTTTATCGGGTGGGATGCCGGTCATATCGATGAAGGGCTCGGCCATTTTGCCTGGCAATAGCTCTGAGATGATGCGCTTAAAGCTTCGCCTGCCGTGAAGCTCGAAGTCCTGCTGAAGAATCTGGTCGAGCTGCTTCTCGCTGAAGTCGGGTTGAAGGTCAATGGACACGCTCACCGGTCCTTTGTCCAGAGCGTCTACTATCGCCAGGCTCATCTGCAACACGATAGGTCCGCTGATGCCGAAATGGGTGAATATTATCTTGCCACTGCGGCTTTCGATGACGGGCCAGCGAGCTTTCCCCTGCCTCGTGCCGCGACCTACATCGCTTGACGGCGTCAGCGCTGATTCAATCTCCTCCGCGCTGCATTGGAAGGCGCTCAGGCGAACGCTGCTAAGGCCGACACCCTGCATGCTTTTCGCGAGTTGAATTTCTCGGACAACGAGAGGAACCAGCGCAGGGCGCAGTTTTACTATGGTGTGGCCAACAGCCTCAGCCATGTGGTAGCCGTCGCCTGTGGAGCCGGTACCTGGATATGAAGCGCCTCCTGTCGCCAGGATAACCGATGCTGTCAGGTAAATACCTTGCTCTGTTTGCACACCTGTCACGCGTCCTTTATCAACCTGTATCGCGTTTGCTCTGACCCCTGTACGCACCTGCACGTTTTGGTCAGCCATGTATCTCTGGAAGGCTTGCACCACGTCTCGGGCGTCGTTAGAGGCAGGGAATATCCTCCCATCCGGCTCGGCCTTGGCCTCGACGCCGTAGCGTCTCAGAAAGGCCAGCAGGTCATCGCGGAAGTAGCGGTGGAAAACATTACGGAGGAAGCGTCCATTGGGGCCGTACATGGATATGAAATCATTTAATTCA
>DAOUMT010000028.1:0-4089 GCA_034409195.1 Dehalococcoidia bacterium | reverse complement strand
TCTTTTGTAAAAGGTTTCAGATCTTCATTGTTCAAGATAAGTAACTGGATAATAGAGATATCAGCTGGTGTGCCCTCACCATATTCGCCAATTCCTACATATCTTCTATAACCGGGGCCAACGAATTTGTTAAAAGTCATATTCTCAACCTGTATTTAGCAAAGAGAAATGATTCGAAATTCAGCCTATCATAAGAGATGAATTTCTTCAACACCTTGCCGGGTGAAGGGCGCATAGATGAACGATCAAAGTTACTAGGCATGGTGTGCCGTGCGCCTATATGTCAAATCAGAGGTCAAAAGAATCGAAATGTCTATTGGCCTTACCCCTTGCTCCGCAACTGGCACATAGCCTGGAAAAACTCCTCGGAGTTTTTGCCCAGCGACAGCTTCTCCATGGGGCAGATGTCGTCTCCCGCCTTGTTCACGATATAAGGGACTGTGCGGGAGAAGTAGTATTTTATGCCCTGCTCGGTCAGCGTTCGGGCGGCAATCTTGCTGCCCAGAGGCGAATAAATCTCCAAGCAGAACGCCTTCTTGAGCAGTAAGGCAGCCGCATTCCCCACTATACGGTCGAAAATGACCACTCCCTGCACACGAGGCACAAAGGTATCTATGTATTCGAGCAGGGGAATAAGCCGGTCCTTCTTCGACTTGAAGACGAGCTTACCTTTGTGATACGCACGAAAGGTGTCGCTGCTGTCCACAAACCGGGCAAATAATCTATCGTATGCCATAACTCGAGATTCTCCCAACCATATGCCTATGTATCAATTATAGTTATTTCGCCAGCAGTGTAAAAGAGAAAAAAGACCCCGACGTTCGTGGTTCGACGGGCCTGTCCTGAGCCCTGTCCTGAGCTTTTCGAAGGATTGACGAAGGGCTCACCACGAACGGCTAAAACCACGTCAAATTGATTCGCCCCTGCCAAAAATGATACACTAATCAAGTTGCTATGAGCTACACTACTAACCCGCAGAGTTTCGACAGCCTCGCTTCGTCATCGAAAGACCAGCAACACCTTAATTGGGATTCCGTTTTTATACTGCCGAGATGGCTCAAGGTGTGGTGGCAAGCATTCGGAAAAGGCTGCGAATTATATTTGTTCGATGTCGAACAGGGCAAAAATATCATCGGCATCGCGCCCCTGAAGGTCAAAAGGAACAAAGCCTCTTTCATCGGCGACGCTGATGTCTGCGATTACATGGACTTCGTGGTCGCTTCCGGCAAGGAGGCCGCCTTTTTCACTGCTGTGCTGGACAAGTTGAAAAAGGACGGAATAAAGGAGCTGTCCCTGGACTCGCTGAGATACGACTCCACTGTGGGGACGTGCCTGGTCGACTTGGCAAAAAGCGAAGGATATGAAGTTACCGTCACCCGGGAGAATGTCTCCCTGTACCTTGACTTGCTATCCACATGGGAAGAGTATCTGAACACGTTGAGCTCAAAGCAGCGGCGCGAAACAGGACGCAGGTTCAGACGTCTTGAGGAGGAAGGTGATATAAATTATCGTGTGGTGGAGGATGCGGAGCCGGAGGTGCTGGACATATTCTTCAAATTGCTGCGTAAAAGCCGGAAGGACAAGGCAGCCTTTATGAACGCTAGAATGGAGTCTTTTTTCAGGTCGCTGGCAGATACTATGGCTGAAGCTAAATTTCTCAGGTTCGGCATCCTGGAAATATCAAAAAAACCTGTTGCCGCCGTGATGTGCTTCGATTACAATGACAGGGTATATCTTTACAACAGCGGGTACGACCCCGAGTACGGTTATTTAAGCGTGGGCCTGCTGTCCAAGCTCTTGTCCATCAAGGACAGCATCGAAAGGGGCAGAAAGGTCTACGACTTTCTGAAAGGGGCGGAGGAATATAAATATCGCTTGAAAGGAAAAGAGATACCGATATATAGTTGCAGGATTGTTCTAATGTAGGGCGGTTCGTGAACCGCCCAGCCCTTTAGTCATTGCTTCGGTTCGCTCGCAATGACACGTTAAAGAGAATTAAGTATATGTCAGATAAATTGAAAATTGCCATGCTCAGCGTCCATAGCTGCCCAGTGGGTAAGCTGGGGAGCAAGGACACCGGAGGGATGAGCGTCTATATCAGGGAGCTGGCACGCGAGCTGGGGAGGCGGGGCCACACGGTAGACATTTATACCCGGGCCCATGACCCTGTAGAACAGCGGATAGTGCAGCTAGGCGATAATGCACGGGTCATCCACCTCCAAGCAGGCGAGGTCGAGCCCATAGATAAGCTGTCCGTTTACTCCTATCTCGAGGATTTCGCATGCTCCCTGGAAGACTTCAGGGCCAGGAACGGCCTGCGATATGATTTGATACACAGCCATTACTGGCTTTCCGGCTGGGTGGGCAGGCGCATACAGCGCTGGTGGGATGTGCCCCATATCATAATGTTCCATACCCTGGGCGCGGTTAAGAATGCCATCGGGGTAGGAGAGTGCGAGCCAGCGCTTCGCATCATGGCAGAAAGAGAGTTGGTCAGGGACTGCCACCGCATCATCGCCGCCACAAAGAAGGGCAGAGAGGAACTGGTCAGCCATTACAACGCTTCGCCGGAGAAAATCAGCGTAATTCCCTGCGGCGTGAACCTGCAGTTGTTCCGTCATCTGGACAAGGAAGAGGCACGCAGAAACCTGGGATTCAATGGCGACAAAATTATGCTGTTCGTGGGGCGGATAGACCCACTGAAGGGCATAGACCGGCTGCTCATGGCCCTGCCTGGCCTGGACTCAATGCAAAACCTTAAGCTGCTGGTCATTGGCGGAGACAAAGATAGCCAGCCTGAAGTGGAGAGGCTGCAAAGGCTGTCCCGGAGCCTGCATATCCAGAATTCGGTCACCTTCGCCGGCATCATAGACCAGAAAGAGCTGCCTCTTTATTACAGCGCCGCCGATGTCTGCGTAATTCCGTCGTATTACGAGAGCTTCGGGCTGGTAGCGCTGGAGTCCCTGGCCTGCGGCACACCCATAGTGGCTACCAGGGTGGGAGGTATGGAAAGTGTTATCAACCAGGGGCAGAACGGATATATGGTCGAAGATAATACGCCCCTGCATCTTGCGGACAGGATTGCAGCGCTGTTCTCGCAAAAAGAGGCGGGCATAAAGCCTCCGGACTCGATACGGGCGTCGGTGGATGGATTTAGCTGGGCTAACACCGCCGAGGCAATGATACCGGAATACAGGACACTGATAGCAGGGTATAACCCGTAGGGGCAGGCGATGTGTCTGTCCTTCATATTTAAAATTAACCATTTGTGATTGTGCAATCAATGTTGTACAATCAACAGGCGAATCAGCCGAGGAGATTCTTCTGTTGGCCAAACCTGCTTACGCCATTGTGGTAACGCCCCACCCTGACGATGCGGAATACGGCGTCGCGGGTACGGTGGCGCGTTGGACCAAAGAGGGCAAGGATGTCATTTACGTTGTGTGCACCAATGGCGACAAAGGCACGGCCGATATGAAAATGAAGCCGGAGATGCTGGCCAAAATTAGAGAGAAAGAGCAACTGGGCGCAGCCAAGGTATTGGGCGTGAGGGAGGTCATTTTCCTGCGCCACCCGGACCAGGGCCTGGAGGATACTTACGAGTTCAGAAAACAGATTGTACGCCTGATTAGGACATATCGCCCCGATATTGTGGCGACTACCAACCCGTATATCCGTTATATCTGGCACCGCGACCACCGCATCGCCGGCCAAGTTGTGCTGGATGCAGTCTTCCCTTATGCCAGAGACTTCCTCTCCTATCCCGATTTGATGCTGGACGGGCTGCAGCCCCATAAAGTCAAAGAGGTGCTGTTGTGGGGCTTCTTCTTATTCCCTGAATCCCAGGAGATAAATTACCTCTCCGATATATCCGAAACCTTCGACCTCAAGATGGCTGCACTGCGCTGCCACAAAAGCCAGGTCGTGAAACTGCCATCGCCCGATTTTGAGAACATACTGAGGCAGCAACATGAGGCTATAGCTCAAGGGGAGAGCTTCAAACTGGCGGAGGCTTTCCACCGCGTGGAGATATTCTACTAGTATCTTAACGTTCTGTAGAGGGAAAATAGTGGAGGCTGGCTGCGTGAT
>DAOUMT010000027.1:0-7357 GCA_034409195.1 Dehalococcoidia bacterium | reverse complement strand
TAAGCTCCTTAAGCAGATAAACGATAACCTGGAGCAGCTATGGCGGTTGGCTAAGCGCCCGCCCCGGTAACCGAAATTATGAAGCAACAAGCAGGTCTTCGGTAACAGTTTTATTTGACGCAATACGCGTGGCGTCTGCGGTGGGCGGCCATGCGTAGCAGGGCGACCCGCCTGAGGCGGGTCGCCCGTATGTTAAAACGTAGAATCTGAATGTGTATATTTTTAACGCGAACGGGACGGCACTGCGAACCCGTTTTCTGCTATAACCTGCCTGTACCAGAGAGCGCTATCCTTAAGCACGCGCCGCTGGTTTTCGTAATCTATCCAGATGATGCCAAAGCGCTGGCCGTAGCCGAAGCTCCATTCGAAGTTGTCCATTAAAGACCAGACGAAATATCCAGCCAGGGGCACGCCGCATTCCAGAGCCTTATATGCAGCCACAAGATGATTATGTAGATAACTCACGCGCCTTCTATCCCGAACGAGCCCCTTCCCGTCAGGGCCATCGGAGTAGCTCGCGCCATTTTCGGTGATGTACATTTTTTGAGGATGGTAATCAAAACACAAGCGGTTCAGTAATTGGCGAAGACCGTCCGGATAGACCATCATGCCTATATCGGTGTACTCATATCCGGGGCCATTATAGAGTAGAGTCAAGAGCTCGTTATCGTTTTCGGAGGTGATTTTACTCCGTGTTATCACAGGGGTGTAATAGTTAACACCCAGGAAATCTGTCTGGACGGCGATAGCTTCCAGATCACCTGGCTTCACAAAACTCAGGCCTTCGCCTAGAAGATAACCAGCATTGATGTATTCAGCCACCATGTCAGCGGGATAGCGGCGGCCATAGAGTGGGTCGAGAAACCAGCGATTAAAGTAGCCGTCGCACCTGCGAAAAATCGGGAGAGTGACGCTGTTCGATGAGCCGGGCACAATGGGAAACAGGACGAGAGTAATACCTACCTCAGCATCAGGGCTGTTGCGGCGCAGCACCGGCACGGCCCAACCGTGAGAGAGCAGCAGATGGTGGCTTACCTTAAGTGCAGCGGAGAAATCTTTCTGTCCGGGCGCATGCATGCCGAGCTTATGGCCCATAATTACTGTCGACCAGGGCTCATTATGAGTGATCCAGTGCTTGACACGGTCTCCCAGTTTACGGCTGACGATGTCAGTATACTCAACAAAGGCCTCGGCCGTTGAACGCTCAGACCAGCCGCCCTCATCTTGCAGGCTCTGCGGCAAGTCCCAGTGGTATAACGTTACGAAGGGTTCGATCCCCGCTTCCAGCAAGCCGTCCACAAGACTGCTGTAAAAATCCAGCCCTCTTTGATTCACCTTTCCCCGGCCAGCAGGCAAAATGCGGGGCCAGGACACTGAGAAACGATAGGCCTTGAGGCCAAGCTCCTTCATTAAAGCGATGTCTTTGCGCCAGCGATGATAATGGTCACATGTCACGTCGCCAGTGCTGCCATCCAGAATGTTGCCAGGAGCATGTGAGAAGCGGTCCCAAATCGATTCGCCTTTGCCGTCCTCGTTCCAGGCGCCCTCGACCTGATAAGCGGATGTGGCTGCTCCCCAGAGGAAGCCATCGGGGAAAGTAAGACGCCGAGAGGGCATCAATTCTCCTTAATGTTTATGTCTAAACGGCGATGAAGCAACCGGCAGCCTTATTAGTTACCTTAACTGTCACTTTTTCTTGCTCTTTTCGTTGTTGTATATCTCTTCAGCCTCTTGAGGAGTAGCTTTCTTATGGATGATTGCGCTCAGTGCCTTAATCATGGCTACTGGATGCTCGTCCTGCCAGATATTTCTCCCCAGATTTACTCCCACTGCACCCTTTTGTATGCCATCGTAGACAAAATCGAACACCTGGCGCTGAGTGTCTACCTTGGGCCCACCTGCCATAACCACCGGCACGGGGCAGCCTTTAGTAACCTTGTCGAAATTCTCGCACCAGTATGTTTTCACCACACGCGCCCCCAACTCAGCCGCGATTCGACTGGCCAGAGCAAGATAGCGCGCCTCTCTCTTTTCTAACTCCTTACCTACAGCGGTGACTGCCATCACGGGGATACCATATCTCTCGCCGTCATCTACAAGCTTCGACAGATTCAATAGCGATTCTTTCTCATACTCGGTGCCCACAAAGATAGAAATGCCCACCGCCGCCACATTGAGTCGGATAGCCTCCTCCATTGAGGTGGTGATACCCTCGTTGGCCAGATCCTTTCCTACCACACTAGAGCCGCCGGACACCCTGAGAATAATCGGCTTGGCTTTGTCTGGTTCCACCGATGAACGCAGGACACCCCGGGTGATAAATACTGCGTCGGCATAAGGAAGAAGAGGCTCAAGCGTCTTACGAGGCTCCTCCAGCTTCCTGGTAGGCCCCTGAAAATAGCCGTGGTCGACAGGTAAAAACAAGCAATGCCCATCGGACTGTATGAGCTGGGCAAGTCGGTTTGCCATTCCCCATTCCATACTAGAAATCCTCCTCGTTTACCTTGCTGTTCTTAGTCTATGTTGTTAATTCCCGTTAGTCAATCCACCAATAAACCTTGATCAATCAATTTTGAGATAATCTACATCAAGCAATTACACTTGATTTTTTTGTAACCCATCCCCAATTTATTCCAGATGCCAAGAGTCTCCTTGCAAAGTGCAACGTCAGTGTAATCAAATTTCTCTTTGAGGTATTGCATGACTTCCAGATACATAACATACCTTGTATTGAAATCAACCCTCTTACCCCAGTTAGATCTCTCAGAAAGATAGCAAATCCACGATTTATCAGTCGCCATATTTATGGTGCTTTGCAACCCCCTTAATGAACCGAGCGTAATCCTCGCCGGGGTTAACTGAGAAAAGACAGCATCAACCAAGCTTAAGTACTGCTGCTGCCAATTCGGCACTGGAACCATTGGATCAATACGGATTCTTACTTCATAGCCCGCTTTACTTAATTTATTCGCTGCCTCTATGCGCTCTATTACGGGCGGAGCACCTTTTTCGAATCTTTTAGCAACCATATCGGCATTTAAACTGAAACTGATCACTGCCCTATCTTGACCATTTATATCTAGAAGATTCTTAATATTGTTTGATTTGGTCACAAAAAGAACTTTATGAACCTTCTGTCCTTGAAAAAGTGAAATAATAAACTTTGAAAATGGATTGCCATTTCTTTCATACATTAATGAGTCGGCAAGCTCACCTGCATTCAATAGCTCACCACTTCCATCAACATTTTCTAAAAAAGTCCGCGTGTGTTGCTCAATCTTGTCATAAAGCTTTACCGATGGCCGAGACTTTTTCGGCGCAAACCTCAAAGTGCCCCTTAGATAGCACCAAGCGCACGAATAAGGGCAACCAGTGGCCCACTTCAATTCAAGGAAGTGAGGGCAAACTACATCGGCTGGCTCAACAGGGAGAGGAGTCTTCTCAAACCTTGTTATTATGGACCCATCATGTATTTGCTTAACGAGAAGCCTATTTGAACCATCGAGTAACTCGTATTCACGCCGAACAATCTTCAAAGCCAACATTGAGTTATCGTTTAAAAAGGAAAATAGTTCCTGTCTTTCAAGTCTTGCCATTAGCCGCTTCCCTGGAAACTAATTTTATCGTTCTCTCCCAAGCCTCGCTCAGTCTTCGAACTCACTCGCTCTACGGAGATTTTGTTTTCTCCTTCGAGTTCTTTTAATGCTTGCCTATAATGCTTGTCAACCCACGGCGTGTCCATGTAGGATTCTTCTAAGACTTTATTATATGTTAGAGTCCGTTTTTTAAATCGCTCTTCGAGATATCTTTTCAGTGAGGGAATACTATCGTCGAACATTCTCATTTGAGAGCGGTTAGCAAGATCATTCGGCCCAAGATACGCAAATGTACCTCCACCACCTTGGTTATACATGATGCTTTTCATAATATAGAGCCCTCTGAAATGCCTAGTGGCATGAATTAAATAGTATGTCGTCTGAATCCTCTCATCAGCGCAAATACGAAATGCCCAACTGAATTTTGCCTCGGTCTGACTGCGAAGTTGACGTATATAGAGGTCTCTTAGGGAGTTCTCCCGATTTGGTTCATCTAAAAAATGTCTCCATTCTTTTGTGCCAAAAAGTTCGTCGAATGCGGGCCAAAGATCGCTTTTCGCAAGGAAACGGTTGATATCTCTAACCATAAAAGTCAAGAATATTTCAGTCCTAGGTATAGAAAGAATGTCTTTAACAGTAGAGAATGACGCACCCGTAAAACCGAAAGGGTCGATAAAAAAGAATGATGGCGCTAGTTTTACACCAACCTTTTCTGTGACTTCTGACACTATGTTACAGAATTCATCACAAGCTAGTATAGGCTCCTGTACATTAGGAAATCGAGATTTATTTGCCTTAATAACTGCTTCCAAATTCGCAAAATTATCGGGGTCTTTTTCTACAAAAACAGGAACCACTTTTTGCACCTTATTATGATTTATGAGCTCCTCTGCTATTTTCATTGCTATCAGGGGAGAACCAGGAGCCCCGCCTTCATACTCGCCTCTACCTGCAAAGCCATCGAAATAACAAACTTTAGGGTGATATTTCCCCAATATCGTAAGCCATGGCTGAAGATACTTCCTTAGTATTTCATGCTTTACTCGGGTATGTTCCCAATAAATCCACTTTTCGGGCGCGCTATCTTTTACCATGTCACTCCAAGTTTTCAAACTTGCCTAATAACTCCGATGACCTTCCCCTGTACCGCCACGTTCTTCGGCTTGACATAGATGGGTTTCATCTGAGAGTTGGCAGGCTGGAGCCTGATACGGTTGGGTTCACGGTATAGCTTCTTCAGGGTTGTCTCACCTTCCGATTTGAGCCATGCCGCAACCATATCACCGTTATCAGCGGTCTCCGCCTGCTGCATCAGCACGATGTCACCATCGCTGATGAGAGCGTCAACCATCGAGTTCCCCTTCACTTTCAGGGCATACACATCGCTTTTTCCCTTCACAAGCTCGCTGCTCACCTCCAGAGTGTCTATCGGCTCCGCCTCCCAGGTATCAGATGTCGGCACGGGGATCGGCTCACCAGCAGCAATATAACCCAGTATGGGCACATGCACCAGGCGCTTCTGCGACCTGTCCATAAGCTCGATACCCCTCGATACCTCGCGGTCACGGCGTATATAACCCTCTTTCTCCAGTATCTTCAGGTTGTAGTCCACCACCGAGGTCGAGCTAATGCCACATGCCTTTACTATGTCCCTGATAGTGGGTGGATAGTCCTTCTCCTCCCTGAATTTCCGCAGGAAAGCGAGGATCTCTTTCTGTTTTGAGGAAAGTGTTTTCATATCTCACCTCACGACCTTTGTCGAACTCTTGTTCTACTGAGGCAAAGCTTACCACGGCAAGTATTCATTGTCAATGGCTAGCGGAAAAAGAAGAAGCTGCTCTTGCGAGCAGCTTTAATATTGATGAAGTCTAAAATCACTTGAAAGGTTCTATGCTTTGGTAGGAGGGAAAGCAGCGTTGTACTTCTTCGCCAGGCGTGACTTGTGGCGGGAAGCATTATTAGGATGAATAATACCTTTGCGGGCTGCTTTGTCCAGAGCCACTGATGCTTGCCGAACTGCCACTTTGGCCGGCTCCGCTTCTTTGCCCGAGATAAGCTCTTCGGCTCTATCTATAGTGGTCTTCACAGCCCTTTTTACAGCCCGGTTATGACTTCGCTGTTTACTTATGAGTTCTATCATCTTTTTTGCTGATTTAGTGTGTGCCAACTCCTCAACCTCCGAGTGCACATATTACACTATCCTGTGGATTATCGGCAATAGCGGCCTTGTCGCCGTTGACCAACCTTAAGGGGCTGAACAGCTCCAACTTGCGCCGGAGCGCGTCCAGGCTCAAGTGGACATAATGCTCGGTCTGGCTGCGCGAACTGTGCCTCATCAGCCGCCGGCAGGATATCTCATCCAGGCCATGCTCTGTGCTCAAGGTCGCAAACGTGTGCCGGAAGACATGCCTGGCAACGCCCTTCTGAGTAATGCCGGCCCGGGCCAGGATCTGCAGCGCCAGGATATAGGACATCCTGGTGGAGAGCCGGCCGCGCCGAGTGATGAACACAGGCTCGCCTGGCCCACGTCCCGTTGTCAGCCGGGCTATGATTGCCTTTGTCTCGGGTAGCAGTGGATAAATTTCATTTGCCGTTTTACCGTGAACTGACATACTGCCATCGCTGATGTCCCCTACGTCCAGACGCAGGGATTCCTCAGACCTCAACGCATGGCCGCACCACAAATGCACCAAGGCCAGCTCTCTATCATCCCGGCAACTCTCCAGCACCCTCCTGAACTGCTCCACGGTCAGGCTGATCTTAACCTCCGGCGTGAACTTGGGCTTCTTTACCCGGGGCATGATATCCGCTGCGACGCCACGCTCCTCGGCAAACTTGTAGAGGATTGACAGCCGGCGATAATGATTAAGCGCAGTCTGACGATTGGAGAAGCGCTGCAGGTCCGCCTCAATCACCTCCGGCGAATCCGGCAACTCCGGGTGACGTTTGGCAAAGGCGCGCCAGGTGTCGCGGTACCCCCTCAGCGTGGTAGGCCGCACGGAGGATTGTATAGCCACGCAGCAGGCATCGACAACGGCAGCCGTGCCAATACGTGAATGATTGCCATTCTTGCGCTTCTCCCGGACGTTCTCAAAGGCGGTCTTCAAATCATCGAGGATATCCGACTCCGAAGAAACCCCGGCGGCCCCGGCCAGGTCGCGAATAGACCTGATAACGTCTGGGGACAGCGATTGCGGTACGGGATAGTGATGGAACTGCTCTAAGGCATTTTCGAGGTTGACGGTGGACACAGGGTCATAATCTGGAAGGCGTGAAAACTCCCTGGTTTTTTGTTGTGGTTTAATCTTCATTCGGATCGCCATGCACTAATATTATACCCGAAAAAGCGATTGTCAATAGGGGAAAGACAAAAAAGGAGGGCAAGCATGTGGTTGGCGACCCGACGCTTGCCCCGATCAACCCTGCACGCTTTTTTTTCACGTGCATCACCACTTTAATGCGGCGCTCGCGAGGATGTCCGTCCAGTTACTACAACTTTCGTATTCCTCGAACATACCGTAGCTTCAGAGCTCACCAAGTCAGCAACATAGGCACGACCGGCACGAGTTGCGTAGGATTGCCGTTCAGAGTGCTCCAAAACAGTGACATGTGCAGCAGCTTGGAGTATGCCTGTTCAACATGGCGCTGCCGACACACTTCTTTTCGGTGCTCGCAAATGGCCGAACCTAATCACGAATCGCCTTGGTTATGGCTCGCCGACGATGCCCAAGCCACCACGAAAAGCATAGCCGCCCCTAGAT
>DAOUMT010000026.1:0-10164 GCA_034409195.1 Dehalococcoidia bacterium | reverse complement strand
ACCCTGACCTGGATAGCCTGTTTCTCTTTCTTAGCTATGGCGAGCAGATTTATAGCGTATCCCAGCTCTTTGGCGTAGCGAAAGTCGCGGGCGGTGAGGCGGGAGATGCCCTCGTAATAGATATCGTCAGGATGGATCTCGGTGCGGAAAGCAAGGGTAGCGAGGATAGCAAGCTTGTAAGCAGCATCTACCCCGTCGATATCATTTGCAGGGTTGGCCTCAGCGTATCCTAGTTCCTGGGCTTGCCTCAAGGCGGTGGCAAAATCCAGACCGTCTTTGGTCATTCTGGTGACGATATAGTTAGTAGTGCCGTTTATAATAGCGTGGATAGCCGATATGTTGTTTGCCAGGAGGTCGCGCTGGAATGGGGCAACTAAGGGGATGCCTCCGCCGACGCTTGCCTCATAGCGAATGTCGACTTTGTTTTTGCTGGCTAAGGCAAATAGTTCAAGGCTATGTTTGGAGATGACCTCTTTATTGGCGGTAACGATGTGTTTTCTTTTGGAGATAGCCCCTTTTATATACTCGAACGCCTCAATCTCGCCGCCGATGACTTCTATTACAATATCTATCTCAGGGTCGGTGAAGATCTGCTCCGGGTCTGTGGTGAGAAGGCCGCGGGGTACATCGAAGCCCCGCTCTTTGGCGAGGTCTCTTACCAGAATTCTTTTTATTTTTAGGGGACAACCTACTTGTTGGGCTATAGCATCCGATTTCTCGAATAAAGCCTTAGCAACCCCGCTGCCCACAACACCCAACCCCATGAGGCCGATGCTGATGCTTTCTCTCTTGCCCACTGTTATCTCACGATGTTGCTATGTAATGTGATTCATTGCCCAGGTTGCCTTGGTCTGGTTCAGGTACTCCCTGATTTCGACGATTGCCCTTTGCTTCGAAAACCAATCGTTGAATTTGGTGGAAGCAAGCATTTGCCTGTATTGCGCATCTATCGGTCTGTTATTATCTATACCGGTCACCTTGATTATATAATACCCGTTTGCCGTCACTATCGGCTCGCTCACATTGCCCTCGGCGAGGCTAAAAGCAGCTTGGTCAAGCTCAGGAAGCAGGATGCCTTGTGGCAACCAGCCAAGGTCGCCTCCACTCTGTTTTGTTGTCGTATCTGTGGAGTACTGCGTGGCAACGGTGGCAAAGTCCTCGCCGTTTTTAAGCAAGTTTTCTACTTCGGTCGCGTTTCCTTCATTATCAACTTTAATGGCCCAGACATGGACCTGCTTGCCTTCCGCGGGTATGCTCTGTGTGATCTGGTCATTTAATTTTTGGGTAAGCAGGGTGTCTTCGACGACCTGTCTGTATTCGCTATCGGAGAGGTGTACATAGTTGAGCCACTGCTGATACAGTTTACCCAGTTGGGTCAGCGGAAGCGTTATACTCCCTGTTACATTTCCGGTTGCGTTTCCTCCGCCTCCGGCCGATGCACTCAGATCACTATTGATTTTTGCTGTTACTTCATCTTGAGTAACCGTGATGCCTAGTGCTGGGGCTGCCTGTCTCACCAGCTCGTCATTCTCTAACTGCTGCAATACCTGGTAAGGGAATGAACTCGAGGTATTTCCCTGTGAGTTCAACGAATATAACCGGAGCATTTTGACAAAGTAGCGCATATCCAGTACAGTCACATTCCCTTTTATCACATTGCCCGTTGTCGGATCGGTTACTGTATCATTCCCTATTTTAGCTATGGGTTGATTCCAAACACCCACGTACGTATCGTAGCCCCAATAGCCAACGAGGCCTAACGCTGCCAATATGATCAGAGGAATGACTAACCAGATGAAGAGTGTCAAATTCCTCTCTTGCTGCCACTTTGGAGGTGGGCGCCTGGCGTTCGAGAGCTTGGGCTCTGGTTTCAGTTTCTTGCTCAAGACACAGTCTCCACTACGAAGTAAAACTATCTAACTGTGGTTAACCAGATTATGGCTAATTGGAGTGCTCTCTGGGGCTGGTTCCCCCGCTTTGGCGTATGTGCTCTGAGGTATAGGGCAATAGAGCAATATGCCGTGCCCGTTTCAGTGCGACGCTCAGAGTACGCTGATGTTTGGCGCAGACACCTGTTCTGCGTCTGGGCTCTATTCTACCTCGGTCTGAGATGTAGCGGCGCAGTGAAGGCACATCCTTGTAGTTGATAGTTTCTACTCTGCCCGCGCAGAAAGGGCAGACCTTTCTTTTGGGAATGTATCTTCCCTTACCCTTACTACTTCGTTCCCGGTCCTTTGTCCCTGTGCTTCTTGGTTTTGGCATTCAAAACTCTCTTATTTATGTATTTATATAAATCACGCTAATTTAGAAGGGGATATCACTTGGTTCCAGCTCTTCATCGGATCCGCCTTCGGCTCCTCCCTCAGGCAGGGTACCTGCCGGGCGTCTGTCAAGGAAGAGCACCCTGTTGGCAATTATCTCGATGCGCGAGTGTCTTTGACCGTCTTGTCCTTCCCAGGAACGGGTCCGCAGCCTTCCCTCGACATAGGCACGCTGTCCTTTGGTCAGAAACTGGTTGCAATTCTCGGCCAGCCTGTTCCATGTGACCACGTCGAACCATTCCGTCTCCTGCTTCCTTTCACCATCAGGTGTTGTATATGTCCGGCTGGTAGCAATGCGAAACGAGGTTACAGGGTTACCGTTAGGGGTGAAGCGCATCTCAGGATCAGTTCCCACATTCCCAATAATTATCACTTTGTTCAACCCCACCATGTTAGCCTCCTTTCCCCACTGGCTTATTCGCCCAATCTTATCAGCAGATGGCGCAGGATTTTTTCTGAGATTCGTAAACTGGCTTCCAGTTCAGCGGTCGTGGCAGGTTCCAGCTTGAACCGGGTTAGCACATAATTCCCCTCTCTGAAATGATTTATAGGGTAGGCTAACTTCCTTTTCCCCCAACGTTCGACATCGGTTACAGAGCCGCCTTTGTTGCTAATGAACTCGCTTATCTTGTCCAGGTGGGTGGGGAGTTCCTCCTCGGGAACATCAGGGCTGACGATAACAATAAGCTCATAATCGCGCAACTGCATACTCCTTAATTAATCAAACCTATTTTAAGCCAAGATTTTAATCTTGCTAATTATACCACGCAGAGTATTCGACAGCAAGTTATAGCACTGCAGGCGGGCATAAACGTTTTTTCAACTCTACGCCCACCAATATGCTACTTGGTAATTCCCGGCACCGGGAATTTATTACAAATCTCTTTAACCTGTTGCCGGACCTCATTATTCATGTTCTCGTTGCCCGGGTTGGAGAGCACTCTGACAATTAGACTGGCAACTAATTTTATCTCCTTTTCCTCGAACCCGCGGCTGGTAACCGCCGGCGTACCCAGCCTGATGCCGCTGGTAATTTGCGGGGGCTGGGTGTCAAAGGGAATGACGTTCTTATTCACGGTTATGCCCACGGCGTCAAGTACTTTCTCGGCTGCCCTGCCTGTTATACCGATAGGTGAGAGGTCTACCAGAAGGAGATGGGTGTCTGTTCCCCCCGAGACTAATCGCAGCCCCAAACGCCCCAATTCACCGGCCATAACGCTGGCATTTCGAATCACAGCCTTTTGATAAGAAACAAACTCAGGCTGCATTGCCTCATGGAAAGCAACTGCCTTTGCGGCTACGACATGCATGAGAGGGCCGCCCTGGACTCCAGGGAATAAGTTGCTATCTACGGTCGGAGCAAATTTAGCCTGGCAGAGGATAAATCCACCTCTAGGACCGCGCAATGTCTTGTGGGTGGTGGAGGTGACCACCTCAGCGTACGGCACCGGTGAAGGATGCAGACCGGCCGCGATGAGTCCTGCCGGGTGAGCCATGTCTACAACTAGTTTAGCGCCTATCTTGTCAGCTATCTGTCGAAACCTTTTGAAATCTATTATTCTGGGATAGGAACTGGCACCTGCTACGATCAGTTTGGGCTTATGTTCCAGAGCAAGTTTCTCTACCTGGTCGTAGTCTATTGTTTCTGTCTCCTTATCAACGCCATAGGCGACGAACTTGTAGAACCTGCCGGAGAAGTTAATCTTGCTGCCATGGGTGAGGTGTCCGCCGTTAGGCAGGCTCATTGCCAGGACAGTGTCGCCATATTCCAGCAGGGAAAAGTAAGCTGCCATGTTTGCCTGTGTTCCGCTGTGTGGCTGGACATTGGCATGTTCGGCATTAAACAGCTTCTTTGCCCGTTCTATAGCCAGCCTTTCGGCTAGGTCTACATTCTGGCAGCCGCCATAATATCGCTTGCCCGGGTAACCTTCGGCGTACTTATTGGTGAGCACGGAGCCTTGTGCTTCGAGCACTGCGCGTGAGGCGTAGTTTTCCGAGGCAATGAGATTGATGGTAAACCGCTGTCGCTGCTCATCCTGTTCGATAGCGGCAGCGACTTCCGGATCGATGTCTCTTAACAACCTTGCGTCTCCTTATTGATTGTGCAGAAATGTAAACCAAAAATGAAGAGCCACGCTGTTGCTAACGTGGCCCTGCTTTCTCGGTACTCTTGCCCACCAGCGCGTCCCATTCCTGTAATAATTAGCTCAGTTTACATCAGAGGCTTATACCTGTCAAACCTCAAATGCCATGAGCATCTACCAGGAATGGGTGATGGCTCCGCTCGGACAGGCATTCTGACACCTGACATCTCTGGGACCGCTCACCGGCTTGCATTGAGCGCAGACATATTTAATGTTCTTCTGATGTTCCTTCCTTATTGCGACTACCTTGTCGTCATAGTCATCGACTATGATTTCCAGGACATTTTTGGGGCATGCCTCTACACATTTGCCACAGCCATCGCACTTGTCGCTGTCAACAACGATGTACCAATCTCCAGAGCCATCGGTGTAGCCATAGTTGGCAATGTATCCGGGCATTACCCATAGCTTTCTCAGAAGCCAGTTGAACATCTCACTCCGATCAGGCCGCCTTTCGCGACTTCAACAAAAGGTCTCTGGCAAAGAGGGCAGCGCCTAGTCCGCCAGCGATCTGAGGGTCGGGGCTCAGAGGCATTGCCTCGAGTTTCAGTTCTTTCTCTATCCTGCTGACAACACCGATATTCTTAGCTATGCCGCCGGTGATCACGAATTCCTTCTCTACTCCTATGCGTTCGAGTAGACCGACTACTCTGTGGGCCATAGCAGAACAATAAGCGGCGAGCACCATGTTCTTGGTCCAGCCGCTGCGCAGCAAGCCGATAGCCTCAGATTTGGCGAAGATGACGCAGGTGCTGCTCACCGGCTCCGGTTCTTCTTTAACATCCAGGGACATCTTTCCTACATCTACTATGGGGACCTGTAATAGCTCGGCCATCACTTCCATGCCTCGCCCTGTGCCCGCGGCGCATTTGTCGTTCATCAAGAATTGAGTGACTTTGCCCCTTTCGTCGCAGTGTATGCCTTTCAGGTCCTGGCCACCCATGTCCAGTATTGTCTTTATTGTGGGCCCGCCCATGTAGTTCGCTCCCCGGGCGTGGCAGGCAATCTCAGTAATAGCTTTGCCGGCCATAGGGATGTTGACTCTGCCGTACCCTGTTCCTACGATGTACTGAATATCCTCTTGTTTCATCCCGGTGTCCTTAAGCGATATGCTCAGGGCTTTGTTTGCGCTATCAGGACTATTGGACCCGGTGCGTGTGTTGCAGAAGGAGAATATCTTATCGTCGGCCAGAATTACTGCCTGGGAGCTTACCGAGCCGACATCGATCCCGCAGGTGATTGTCTGCGCTTTATGCCAGTCAATATCGGGAGATTTCCAGGTGTTCTCCGTCCATCTATAGAACTCAGTTGTCATTTCGCTCTTTTCCTTTCTCAGCTAAGCTGCCGCCAAAAGAGCGGCTCCCAGAGCACTCACGTACTCGGGTTTCTCCGGAACCTTTATCTCGACACCGAGATGTTTCTTCATAGCTTCGACAATGGCGGTATTGTTAGCCACTCCGCCGATTAGAGCTACATCCTTCTCTATGGGTATCCTGCGTACCATGGAGGACACCCTGGAGGCGATGGCATCGTGGACAGCATGGGCGATATCGGCCTTATCGATCTTTGTGTGAATTAGCGATACCACCTCGGATTCGGCGAAAACAGCGCAAGTCGCATTTATCGGCGCTTCCTTAGTTGACTTGTGTGATATCTCGATCATCAGTGGTACGGTTACTTCCAGGGCTCTGGACATACTCTCGACAAAGGCGCCAGCGCCGGCAGCGCATTTGTCATTCTTGGAAAAATCCAGCACCTTGCCGCTGGCGTCACTGCTTATCCCGCGTGCTTCCTCGGCGCCGATATCCACAATTGTCCTCACCGATGGAATGAGATAGTTCGCACCTTTGGCATCCGCAGTGACTTCAGTAATATTGTTGTCAGCAAAAGGGATGCTCTTTCGCCCGGCGCCTGTAGTGAAAATCTTATTGATGTCCTTTCGGGATATGCCAGCCTGTTTGATAGCTTCCTCCAGGGTCTTTTCGGCTGTTTCCACCGGCTCGAAGCCCGTGGGGCTTATGCTGCGGGCCACGATTTGATTATCCTTGACGATAACTGCCTTTATCGTTTTGGCCCCTACATCGATGCCTGCTGTTATCATTTCGCTCTCACCTCGTTGCTATTGTTTCACTCCTTGATGATAGCTACTCAGTATCATATATCCTGTATTTTTTGTATCCCTTGTCCTTCAAGGAAGGTCTCCAGGCGGTCGAGCACTCCTGTCTCATCGATATCCCTGCAATCAGCGAAGTTACCCTCGAACATCGATGTGGGAATGCCCTGTTTGTTGAGGTCACGCTGGAAGTCGTACATGCTGGTGGTCATTGGCACACAGCCGCGATTTATCAGCAGCAGATATGCATTTGCCTTCCAGTGCTTGAACATGATGACATATTCTTTCTTTCTCGTATCCAGATGTGATTGGAACGGGTGCTCGGCCCGCCAGCGTGCCACTGTTCGGCAGAGGTCCTCTCTGTTCTTCATGGTTTTCCAGCCGGGGCGCTTTTCGGGGGGTGTGGCCGGTACCACCTTGCCTTCGTCATAAAGGAACTTGACCTCACCCGAGTTAATCAGATATACATAGGTGCCGACGAAGACGACGCCGAAGTTCTCCAGGTAGCGGAATACTTTGAGGAAGCTCCAGGGCGGCGGCGTCAGCATGCACATGCGGTATCTCTCGGTGGGGACAGCAGCGATTTGATTGGCTATGCGGTCTTTCAATTCGTCCCTTAGCTCTGTCAGAAACTCAATGGCAACCTTTTCATGCCTTCTCAGCATAGAGATGGGCATCAGAGCGAACATGCTCTTGATATCTATTGGGGCGGGAATAGCGCCGTTGAGCAGGTTTATTTCTCCCCATAGCGATTCGTTGATGAAATAGTTGCGCATCGCCTCGATGCCTTTTTCATCGTCGTATTTTCTCTTGGTGATTTTCTCCATCCATTCGATGCTGTCCAGGTACTGGCCTGCCACGTAGTCTATCCTGGCCTCCTGGTCACCATCGATAGCCAGCATCGTTTCGTCATCGATATAGTTCATGGGGATTCCCTGGTACTCGGACACAATCTGGTGCCATTTGGGATGGCCGGCCGGGCAGTGACGAACGCTCCAGGCGAAGTCGAATTTAGGGAACGGACCTCCTGTGAAGTAGTACTTGTCCTGGAACATGGTGCCCAGGAAGTTGCGCATATAGCCGCACATATCGCGGGCATACCCCTTTGCTTCGTAGGTCTCCATAGCCGGGATTGAGACAGGCGGGTCGGCTGCCACGCTGGCTCCATATGGTTCTCCAGCCAGGAATACGAAGTCTCCCAGTCCTGCCAGCATCCCATACGGGGTTGCTGCACAACCCAGAATCAAAAGTTTCCCTTGTTCGTGTCCTGTGGCCAGGTCCCTGTAGGCTTCGAGCCTGAGTTCCTTGCCTTTTTGCCAGCATTTCAAAGGCGCGGTCTTGTATTTGGTCCCGGTTGTCATTATCGTTCGCCTCCGTTCAGTTTAACCTAAGGGGCTTATTTGTTACACCAGTTCCAGTTCGAGCATTTCCAGAAAGGCCTCTATCCTGGTGCGGAATTGGCCAAAGGGGATAGTGACATCGAACTCGAGCACAAGGGTTGGGATATTATTTTCCTTGAATATTTTGAGGAGGTGAGGAATATCGAACTCATGCGGGTCGCAGAACTTCTGCTGGTAGACGAGAGTGCCCTGAACTTTCCAGTCCTTGGCGTGTTGTAAGACGCGGTCGAACCTTGGTTTAAATTCAGCGCTTACAGCCGGACATACCCAGCGGTTAACATAGCGGGCTGCGATGGCTGTCAGGGGGTCTTTGCCGGGCTTGACCTCGTCCCAGAAGTAGCGGCTTCCGGTGCAGTGCTCATCTATGACTATAGTGCAGCCCAGTTCCTCCATCATTTTGACGAAAACGATATCATCCATCTCGCTGCCTACCATCATCAGGCGCAGCCCCGGATTACGGTCAAGCTTCCTGTTGGGCAACTCTTTTAGCAGCTCTTCCAGCAGCTTATTGTGCTCCGCTACATCCATCAGCTGGCTGGCTACCACCATTTCCATACACTCAGCCCCGGTGATGGGCGGGACTTCCTGCTTTCTGAACTCATAGACCTGCTTCATCAGCTTGCGGTTTGTGTTGTATAACTCTATAGCATTGTTAAGGGCTTCGTCTGTTATTTTCTGACCGGTGAATTTCTCCAGTGCAGCTATAAACCCTTTATATTCCTGCACCATTAGGGGGATTGCCCTCGGGCTTTGCACATGGTTGGGCTGCCATATGTAGTATTTAAAGGGCGTGGGGACATAGTTCTTCCAGTTATCGTATGTGCCCTGGACGTGGGAGCACGTGCGTGCCATAGTTATGCCGTCAAGGTAGTTATATCGTCCTTTTAAGCCTTGAGCCAGGGCATCGCGGGAGAACGGGCAGACTGTGGGGAAAAGATAACGGTCGGTAACGTCCTGCACTTCATGGCTGCCCAGGATTCTCACGGGCAGCATGCCGGAGGCATACATGATTTCAACGGGGGAATAGCTGCAAAGCCAGCCGATAACCTTTCCGTTATGCTTCTTCTTCCAGTCCTGAGCATACTGGTGCCTGGTAGCCGACACCTCCTGGAATTTTTCTATTGCGCCCACTTCTTAATGCTCCTTCCTCAATTAGTTACCAAGAATAGAGGCTATGTCGGAAACTCAGCCACTAAGAACCGACACGCCTCTACTTATCAACCAGACAGCTTCCAGCGTCATCGCTGACACAAAACACCTACTATCTTAGTTTAGCAAGTGCCGAAGCTTGTGTCAAGCTCACACCATAGGGAAACACCGAGCCTATCAAGTAGCCGCCCAACGTAGATGGCTCTTACATCCATCGTAAGTGATATATACGAAAGTCTTAGAGAACATATTAAATTGCTGACAAAGTGATTATCAACTCTGTCTTTGCTATTCGCCTTGACGTAATTCGGTGATTGTCCTAAAATATTAGCTTGTTAAATTTTGCTCTAAGCTAAGTAAGGTGCAACTAATTTCAGAACTCTCCAGCTTTACCCCGGAACGCGAAACCCTGCTTACTATAGGGGTTTTCGATGGAGTCCATCTGGGACATCGGCATCTCATTGGTAAGCTCACTCAGAGAGCGGCAGAGGGTAATTTCCTCAGCGGCGTGGTAACATTCAAAAGTAATCCTAAAGCCGTGTTGTCGCCCAAGGCGAAGCTGGCCAGATTGACCACCCTCGAAGAGCGGGAGAGCCTTCTCAGAAATCTGGGGGTAGATCTGGTTGTCCCTCTTACCTTCACTAAAGAAGTTGCCGCACTCAGTGCCCGGGAGTTCGTTCTCTATCTCAAACGTTATCTTAAGATGCGCGGTCTGATAATAGGCCCCAATTTCGCCCTGGGCCGGGGCAGGGAGGGGAACGTTGCTGCCCTCCAGGCTCTGGGCAAGGAGCTTGACTTCACAGTGGAGGTGGTAAGGCCTCTTACAATTGAAAGCACTCTGGTGAGCAGCACCGCGGTCAGAACAGCGCTGGCTCATGGCGACATGAAGACTGTAACGAAGCTGCTTGGCAGGTATTTCAGCCTCAGCGGGCCTGTGGCAGGCGGATTTGAGCGGGGCCATATTTTAGGTTTCCCTACAGCGAACCTGCAGTTAGAACCGGAGCAGGCCCTTCCTGAAGATGGCGTCTATGCTACAT
>DAOUMT010000025.1:0-15159 GCA_034409195.1 Dehalococcoidia bacterium | reverse complement strand
CCATCACGTCAAGCATTAGGTAGGTGAGGTCGTTGACGGCATCTTTGCCCTCACTGTCCATGCCGCCCACAATCGCCGCCTGCACCACCAGGTAACCGCCATGGTACTGGCTTACCTTTTCCGAGAGCAAAAATACGTGTTCGGTACACTTGGCGGAGAAGCAGAGCAGAAGCTCGCGGGCAAAATCTTTGCTAATTTTCCCCTGTTCGAGGTCGCGCTTATAGTAAGGATAGAGATACTGGTCCACCCTGCCGAATGAAATAGCGGAGTTCAATCCTTCCAGGTTTATCGCCAGGTGTGTCAGCCACAGCGATTGCAAAGCTTCGTGGAAAGTTTCGGCAGGCTCGTAGGGTACCTTGTCGCAGATGCGGGATATTTCCTTGAGCTCGGCAGCACGGGCGGGGTTGGTTTCCTCCGCAGCCAATCGCTCGGCTTCCCGGGCCATTCGATGGGAGTAATCGACCAATCCTTCACAGGCAATTCGTATGGCGCGGTGCAGGTCGTCATTCTTTCCTTCGATGGTTTCCAGGTAGCCTTTCACACCCAGCTTGAGCATCTTTTCATAGTTGGGCAGGAAATGTCCTATGCCGCCAGCCTCATTGATAAGGTAATATGTAGCATCAAGCTGGTCTAGTGCGAAGTGTGAAAATTGTCCCAGATGAGGGTAAAAGGCTCGGAACGGCATGTTTCGCAGCAGCCAGTAGGGATAGACCCGGAACAAAATGTTGAGGCGGTCCGACCAGGCCATTTCCAGAGGGTTAGTCTTTCTCTTATCTATCCACAGCAGTTCCGTGCCCATGAAGACACCGCTCAGCTCAGGCTGGATGAGGGCTGAGACTCGGTGGCTGCCCATATTGCCCACAATCAATTCATCTGGGTAAATCCGCACTGACTTATTCATGAGAAGATAGCGCAGTGCCCTGGCCCTCTGGATGACCATGGGCTCGTGATGATCGTCATGATGCTTGAAGTAGTCCGTAATTAGCGATGCCCGCTCGGGACATAGATAGGTGGGGGAGGACAGGAGGTCTTGTTTGATACGTTTGAAGCGTTGCGAAGTCTCATTTGCCGTAGAAACGCCTACGTATTGTGCCATTTTACCCTCCATGCTCGCAAGGGTTGGTTAATATGATTTTACCATATTTCGGGAATCAGGTTTTGGGAGGCAAGAAAATCAAAGTAATTCTCTCAAAAAAATGTCACAACTCCTTAACCTTTTGCCCTGCAATTTTATGACTTCTTTATGGCCTCTTGTCTATCATAGAGAAACGTTTTTCGCATGTAAGTCGAGCGGCGAAAAGCGGAGGTTCCCGCTGACAATCTGCATTGTGGGGAAGGGGAAGAGGCAATGAATATTCTCAAAAAGCTTGAATAGCTGTGAATTCAATAATTATGCATTAACTAGGAGGTTGAAAATAATGCGTATCTTAAGGTTTTCCTCTTTGGCTTTGGCAATAGCCCTTGTTCTGGCTCTGAGTCTATCCTTAGGGGCCGCTGCTATATATTAACCCGGAGACTTTGTTTCCTTACCAGCCGAGCTCTGAACTGACCCGTGACGGCGTCTACAACTCGGGCATAATGGAGGTGCCTGGCACAACTTATACGCTTATGATTGGCAATATGACTCCCGGGTTACAGCCCTGGGTATGCCTGCTCCATGATGAGAGCGGGATGAAGGGTACCTTGATGGTCGTTCCTTAGGGGGACAGCGTATCTCACGGTCGGGCGCCTAAACAGACAAGATTAAGGGCTCCCCGCCTGTCAGGCGGGGAGCCCTACTTTTATTGCAGGTTCTTGGCTATTTGAGACAAAAGTCATATACCACACTAGCAGTGCAAGATGGGTCACTGTTGTTGAAGTAGCGACCCATCTTCTATAATTTTGACTTTGCCTCGAACTTTGCTGGCCATACGTTAGGATTTGTCTTTACTAGCGCTTGATTTCCGGATGCCGTTATTCTGCGATGCTTGTCCCTTCTCAGGCCGAAGAGTGTAGACCAGGTCAAGGATTTCAGTTCCCGGCTGGCCTGTAATCTTGTATACCTCTGGAATAGTGCGGGATAGCTCGGACTGTTGGAATTCCTCCATTGACTGCATTGAGTCCCAGAGGTACACTTCGCCGTACTCGTCGGTTTGTCTATCTTTTATATAATATTTCTGGAGCAAACCAGAGAGCTTGCGGTACTCAGGCGCACGCTCATCGAACCTCTTCATGACTTCGGCATCAGATAGGGCGCTTTTAAACTTCACAAATCTAACAATCATCTCCCCCTCCCGGACCATCAGCAGACCTAAGCATTTGAACCCTCAAGGATAATACCGGGCCGTGGCTAGAAGCTAACAACCTTGTCGTACTGGGCGATCACTTTGACCCCATCTGCAGGCGTCGCAAACTGTGCATTCTTCCCGGCCAGGTCCTTTTCTGTTATCCCGCGACCGCGGGCACATAACCCTCAGATATAAATGGGGACCTTGGCTGCAACCACCTTGGCCATCAGCTCTTTGAGCGGGGGAAAGCCAACGCCATGCACGTTGTCTGCCACTGTGCTGTTCATGAGCACAGCCGCATCGCCAACCATGATTATGGCTGTCTTCTGTCCGGCGTCCAGAGCCGCATTGGCCATGAGGAATGGTAAGGTGGCCTTAGTGGGGTCTTCGCTGCCATGCATTCCAATGAATAGAGCGCTTGCCATGTTTTCACCTCCTCCTCGAAAGAATCTCCAGTAGAGACACTAACTTATCGTCTATTGAAAAGTCATAAAATTGGCCGTGAAAAAGTTACAAAATGGTAACAATTGTCATTTGCGATAATTAGTGCTTAATTCGCCTGAATAAGCAGCGAACATTGCTCTTCCTGCTCGCTGATGATAAAAGTTGCTTTAGATAATAATAGGCAAGAGTAAGCCTTCTAGAAAAGGCTTCGCGCTGCGCAAGGACCTATTTAGGTGGTACAATAATTGCGCTGGCTGTGTTTATCCGGCCAGCGCGTTGATAAGTATCATTTTAATGGTCATGGTATGAGACTGATTTTTATTCATGGCTCGGGAGGCTGCAAAGAGGTCTGGCATTACCAGACGAGGCATTTCCCGGAAGCTGACGCTGTGGCTCTTCTCGGCCACCCCTACGGCGAACCGTGCACCAGCGTGGACTCCTACGCTGAATGGCTGCGCGGATATATACACAATGCCGGCTACGTAAATGTGGTGCTGGCAGGCCACTCGCTGGGCGGCGCTATAGCCCAACTCTATGCGCTGAGATATCCCGAAGACTTAAGTGGTCTCATTATCATGGGCAGTGGCGCGCGTCTCCGCGTTTCCAGCACGTATCTAGAGATGTTAAGGCAGGCCCAAAGCAACCGTAATATGCTTGAGGATTTCTTTCATAAATCATATGGGTGTATTAGCCCTGAGCTTAGAGAGATACTTCTAAGGAAAGCTTTAGAGTGTGACCCCCCCTGTTTTTCTCAATGATATGCTCTGCTGCGATAGGTTCGACATTATGGACCAGGTTCATGAAATCAAACTGCCCACTCTGGCTATATGCGGCAGTGAGGATATAATGACACCACCGAAATACACCAAGTACCTCGCCAGCAAAATCGAGGGAGCCAGGTATGTAATAATTGAGGGCGGCACTCACATGGTCTTCGCCGAACAGCCTGAAGTGGTCAATAAGGCTATCGAGGATTTTCTTAACGGCCTTTGAGACATGGTTTTCTCATTACTTTACATAATTGCATTATTTGAGAGGTGGAGATGAAACTTGAAGGCAAGGTTGCTATAGTTACCGGCGCCAGCCGCGGGATCGGTAAGGCTATTGCTCTTGCCCTTGCCGGCGAGGGAGCCCGTGTGGTTGTGGCAGCGCGTACGGAACGTGAGGGCGGGCCTCTGCCCGGAACTATCCATAAGACCGCCGATGAAATCCGCGCTTCGGGAGGATATGCTCTGGCAATAAAGACCGATGTCACTAAGGAAGAGTCAGTTGAGGAGCTGGCCAGGAAGACGTTGCAGGAGTACGGAGCTATCGATATATTGGTCAATAATGCCGGGATAACTTTGCCTGGCAAGGTGCTCGACCTACCCGTGAAGCGGTGGGACCTGGTCATCGCAGTAAATCTGCGCGGCACTTTCCTCTGCACTAAGGCAGTTCTCCCTACGATGGTGAAAAGGAGAAGCGGAAGCATCATCAACCTCTCCTCGGTGGTTGGTACCAGGATGATAATGTTCGATGTGGCCTATGGAGTCGCCAAGGCTGCTATTGAGCGCTTTACACATGGATTGGCCGAAGAGCTAAAGGAATACAATATAGCGGTTAATGCACTCTGTCCCAGCCTTACCGACACCGAGGGATTCAAGCAATGGATGCCTGGCGTTGATACATCAGGCTGGCAGAGGCCGGAGATGTGGGGTAAATATGCAGTTTTTCTGGCAAATCAAAACGCAAGCAGTCTTACCGGGAGAGTTCTGAGTGCGGAGGAGCTTGAAGAGTTGGGCACAGATACTGTGGATTGAACCCTGGCTTCTCTAGTCCGACTTCCCCACCGCTATTTTACCTGTACCTTTACAGTAGAGGCACTTCTCTTTCAATATCGGATGGTCATCACAATAAGGGCAGACGATTCTGAATTTGCTGGTATCCTCCATACCCAGCTCTTTTACTTTCCAAGATAAATCGGTATCCGACCGGATTTGGCCTCCTCCAACGTTCGTGACCAATGTACAGCCGATTTTGCGGCAAGTCTGCGCTTCGGGTATATTTTCCGCTGTCCTGGCACCGCCCTTGGCAAATATGTCGGGCTTGAGCAGTTCCAGTGTCTTGCTTACGGTCTGGTCTTCGTCTACAGAAGCAATAACCTCATCAACTCCCTTAACGTTTTCCAGGATTTCTTTTCGGTCCTCAAACGGCCTGAACACAAACCCCTTTTTCCTCAGCAGGAAGTCGTCGCTGTTCAAAATTACCACCAGCCTATCGCCCAGTTTAGCCGCTTCGCGAATGTATCGAACATGACCGACATGGATAGGGTCAAAAGCTCCACTTATTGCAACTGTGACAGGTTTCTCTTTCATTACAGTGCTCCTCTGATTTTAGATAATCACTTAAGTATATTGTAACATAGCAGTAAATCACGGCAAGTTATGGTTCCACCACACAAATATGATTTGTTCAGACCTGCCCACGTCCCTCGAAGCTTATCCTCTCAAGCTGTTTCCAAAATGTCATAAATGTGTAACATTTTTAAGCCAGATTTTATGACTATTAAACTAGCATCACCTCAAAATGACCTCAACCTCAATATATAAATTCTGGGCATTACCCGGGCCGAATACGCAGATTTAGCAATGGACTCTTGCATTGCGCATTTTGCGAACAAATTAGGAGTGGTCCACTCGGGGGTTAAATACCGGCATAATCTAATTTAACCGTGTTTATGGCCTATAGCTATTAATTAAGAGTCGGCAACATTTAGCGATACCTTGCTGAATCTGGAGAACCGGGAAAATGGTTATGAAACAACCAGGTGAGAGCTCAAATTCTGTTAGAGTTTCTGAGGCTAACCTCAAGAGGCTGCCAGTTGAAGAGTTGATGAAACGCCTTTCTACAACCAAGAATGGCTTGAATCAGAAAGAGGTCCAGCAGCGCCTTGAGAAATATGGCTATAATGAGCTCCCCGAGAAGAGGGAGAGCGCCATACTGCTTTTCCTTTCCTATTTCCGCGGGACAATACCCTACATGATCCTGGCAGCGGCAATTATTTCGGCGGTACTGGGACATTATCCTACACTCGGTATCATACTTGTACTGCTTTTGATGAACGCTATCATTGGCTTCCGTGAGGAACATCAGGCCGGTAACGCTATTGCTGCACTTAAGGAAAAATTAGCTGTTCAGGCTAATGTAAAGCGGGGCGGCACATGGTCTACCACGGAGGCCAGAAACCTGGTGCCGGGCGATATTATCCGCCTGAGAATCGGCAGTATCATACCTGCGGATTCGGTGCTGCTTGAAGGAGATCAGGTACAGGTTGACCAATCGGCTTTAACGGGAGAATCTCTTCCGGTAGAACATAAGCCGGGGGATACTGTCTATTCCGGTTCTATCATGCGGCAGGGTGAGATAGATGCCGTAGTGATGTCGACCGGAGCCAACACTTTTTACGGCAAGACCGCCCAGCTTGTCGAGGCGGCCAAGACTAAAAGCCATCTCCAGATAGCTATAATGAAGATGGCTGACTACCTGCTCGTTATTGCCATTGTTCTTGCAGCCGTCATTATTGGCATTTCGTTTGCTCGTAATGCCCAGATACTGGAGGTACTGCAATTTGTGCTGGTATTAATTGTGGCAGCGGTGCCGGTAGCCATGCCTGCAGTTCTCTCCGTTACCATGGCGCTTGGGGCTAGCAAACTGGCCGAGAAACAGGCTGTTGTTACCAAGCTGTCCTCTGTTGAGGAAGTGGCAGGCGTTGACATACTGTGCTCGGACAAAACAGGCACACTTACCCAGGCCAAGCTGACTCCGGGAGACCCATTTATTATTGAAGGCGTTGGTGCTGAAGATGTTATTGTCAGCGCGGCGTTGGCATCGCGTGAGGAAGACCAGGATCCGATTGACCTCGCTGTGCTCAGCGGGGTCAAGGATAAAGCTAAGCTTAAGTCTTACACCTTGGAACATTTTACGCCCTTTGACCCCGTACACAAGCGCACCGAGGCGCTGGTTAAGGGCCCGGATGGAAAGGAGTTCAAGACAACCAAAGGGGCGCCGCAGGTTATTCTGGCGCTCGATCAGAATACTGCCGGGATCAAGGATAATGTTGACAAGGCGATTGCAGACTTTGCCAGTCGGGGTTTTCGTTCTCTCGGGGTAGCTCGAAGCAATGGTGGGGGTGGGTGGCAGTTCATCGGTATAATCCCTCTTTACGACCCACTGCGTGAGGATACGAAGCCCACCATTGAAGCTGCAGAAAAACTGGGTCTCAAAGTAAAGATGGTTACCGGCGATCAGGTACCCATCGCCAAAGAAATTGCCCGTCAGCTTGGTCTGGGCACAAACATCATGAATGCCAGCGTTTTCGATGAGACAAAGCCTCATCAGGCGGGGCAACTGGCGGATGCCATCGAGCAGGCCGATGGTTTTGCCCAGGTCTTTCCTGAGCACAAATACCATATTGTCGATGTGCTGCAGCAGCGCGGGCACATTGTTGGTATGACTGGCGACGGGATTAATGACGCCCCAGCTCTGAAAAAGGCCGACGCTGGTATCGCTGTTTCCGGAGCTACCGACGCCGCAAGAGCCGCTGCCAGCATTGCTCTTTTGAACCCTGGCCTTTCGGTAATAATCGACGCTATAAGAGAAAGCCGCAGGATATTTGAGCGCATGCTCAGCTACGCTGTTTACCGTATTGCTGAGACTGTAGCGCTATTGGGGTTCATAACTATTATTATCTTAGCTTTCGACATATTTCCGGTAACCCCTATCATGATAGTATTCCTGGCCATACTGAATGATGGTTCCATTCTATCCATTGCTTACGATAACACACGTTCCGATCCCGAACCGCTGCGATGGAATATGGTCTTCGTAATGGGCCTGGCGGGCGTCCTGGGCGTATATGCCGTTATCCGCTCGCTCGGTATCTATGCCATTAGTACCCATCTACTCAACCTGGATGTGGATACCGTCAGGACAATGATTTACCTTAATCTATCCGTCGGAGGCATATTGACTCTTTATGCTGCGCGGACGCGGGGGCCGTTCTGGTCGGTGATACCAGCAAGGCCTCTTCTTATTGTAACCTTTGGAGCTCAGGCAGTTGCAACGTTTCTGGCCGTGTATGGCGGACTTATGACGCCTATCGGTTGGGCCAATGCGGGTATTGTGTGGGGGTACAGCTTGTCGCTATTTTTAATACAGGACCGGGTGAAACTGGCTGCGCGCAGGGTTTTCAGCGAGCAGCATTCCGGTTATTTCGGAAGGCATGCCAGATAATTATAGTATACCGGGCACAATGGTATGGATTCGGTTGCACAATCAGTACGGATGCGCCTGAGGCGGAGGATTATATGATAACAAAGCTGATACTTCTAAGGCACGGAGAAAGCATCTGGAATTTGGAGGACAAGTTCACCGGCTGGACGGATGTCGACCTGTCCGACAGGGGCATTGCCGAAGCAATAGAAGCAGGTAAAACACTAAAAGAAAAGGGATACCTGTTTGACATTGCTTATACCTCCGTACTCAAACGAGCCATCAGGACACTCTGGCTGGTTATGGATCAGATGGATCTGATGTGGATACCTGTATACCGCTCGTGGCGGCTGAATGAAAGGCACTATGGAGCATTGCAAGGCCTGAATAAGGCCGAGATGGCCGCAAAAGTCGGTGAAGAGCAGGTGCATCTGTGGAGAAGGAGCTACGATGTGCGGCCGCCGGAATTGAAAAGAACGGATGAAAGATACCCAGGAAATGACCCGAGGTATAGGGAGCTAAGCGAAAACGACTTGCCTCTGGCGGAGAGTTTAAAGGGCACTGTAGCTAGGTTCATGCCCTACTGGCATGAAGTTATTGCTCCTGCATTGACGTTAGCAAAACATGTCCTAATATCAGCTCATGGCAACAGTTTGCGGGCCATGGTCAAATATCTCGATAATGTTAGCGATAGTGAGATAGCTAACCTGAATATTCCAACCGGTATACCACTTGTTTATGAGCTTGATGAGGAACTCAGGCCATTAAAGCACTACTATCTGGCCGACGCAGAGAAGGTTGAAAAGGCTATCAACGAAGTTGCCGCACAAGGGAAAGTAAGCTAATGGAAGGATTTAATACATCTGTACCACCTTTGGTAAATAACTGGCAGGTATAGATTGTGTTCCTGACGATTTCATTGACTCCGGTAAGGAGTTCCCTCATTTTACGCTATTGAGTGTCTGAGTGTGCAATCAACCCGCGGCGGCATCTCTATCACATAGTCAAGGCTAGCTTGACAAAAACCAGCCTGCGAATTAAAGTCTCAGTTATTAGAAGTCGTCAACCTCGCCAACATTGAATGCCATGACAATCTCGCAGGATGCCAAGCTGACGCAAAGAGAGCGCGAAGTCATCGCCCTGGTTGCCCGCGGTCTTACCAATCAAGAGATTGCCCAGCAGCTTTTCATATCCACCTATGCTGTGAAAGTATGCCTCCACCAAGCGTGTGTCAAGCTGGGAGCGCGGAACCGGGCACAGGCAGTTATCTTTGCTTTCAAGAGAATGGCTTTAGACACGCAGGATGCCTTCTCTCTGGAAGAGATAGCGGATTTGCTGGCCTCGTTGGGTCCTGAAGCCATACAGACGGTGGCACAGCTTGTGAAGCAGAGGTTAGAACAGGCCCACAGCTCCTCGCACATCGAAGCACCGCCTGTTACCAGATAATAGGTCTTACCGGACGGCCTTAACCTTACTATTCTCGCACGGCTCGGTTCAAGTACACTAGAGGGCGATGATAAAGTGTCTCATAGAATGAAAAGGGTAGTTCTTCCTTTCACAGCTATAGTGGGCCAGCAAAACCTCAAACAGGCTTTGTTGCTGAACGCTATTAACCCCAGCCTGCTCGGAGTCCTTATCAGAGGTGAAAAAGGTACGGGCAAGTCCACCGCTGTGAGGGCTTTAGCTGACCTTTTGCCTGAGATGGACGTGGTCAAATGTCCCTTCAACTGTAGCCCCGCTAATCCTGCCCTTCAATGCGATACCTGCCATAGAAAATTTCTCGCCGGCAGAAAACTCTCCACAATGACAAGGAAGATAAAGGTGGTAGAGCTCCCCCTGGGAGCGACTGAGGATAGGGTCACGGGCACTCTTGACATAGAGAAAGCATTGAGAGAGGGAATTAAAGCCCTTGAGCCGGGTATACTTGCTGAGGTTAATCAGGGCATACTGTATATAGACGAGGTCAATCTGCTTGATGACCACCTGGTAGATATTCTGCTCGATTCCGCAGCCATGGGGGTTAACATCGTGGAAAGAGAGGGCATTTCTGTTTCGCACCCCTCCAAGTTTATTCTGGTGGGGACCATGAATCCGGAGGAAGGCGAGATACGCCCCCAGCTTCTGGACAGGTTTGGCCTCTCCGTAAATATAACAGGGACGAAGGCAGTCAAGGATAGAATTGAAATAATAAATGTGGTGGAGGAATTTGAGAGAAATCCGGAGGCGTTCGCCAAAAAATACGAAAGAAAGCAGCAAGAACTCAGGCAGAGGATACTTAGAGCCAGAGGGCTACTAGGTGACGTAAAGATTTCCAGGAAGCTCCTCGAGACTGTAGCTGAGATTTGCCTCGAGTTCGAGGTCCATGGGCACCGAGCGGACTTCCTAATTGCCAGAACCGCCAGGACGATAGCTGCTTACAATCAGAGAAAAAACGTTAATGAACATGACGTGATGGAAGCTGCAGAGCTTGTGCTGCCTCATAGAGTAAGGAGACTGCCCTTTGAGGAACCGAAACCGGTAACTCAGAGGGTGAGGGCGATATTGAGAGAAAAGAAAAGGGCCGGTAAAAACAAGAAAGCTAGTAGTGAGTCAGAGACATCGGGAGATGACGAGGAAAGCGATTACGTTGTGCAGATTGACGAGACAGAGGATGCCGAAAAGAGGACCTTCGGCATCGGAGAGCGTAAGAAGGCAGAGCTAAAGCTAAATAAGGACAAGAGGCGAAGAACAGGGTCAGGGAGGAGAGCGCGTACTCTGAGCACTCACAGAGGCAAATATGTAAAAGCCAGATTGCCGGACGGGAAGACCACCGATATAGCCATTGATGCCACTATTAGGGCTGCCGCAGCGAGAAAAGGGTCTCTGAATATAGACAAAGAAGACCTTAGAGAGAAAGTCAGGGCAAAGAAGATTTCCTCTGTAATCGTATTCGTAGTCGACTGCTCAGGCTCCATGGCGGCGATGAAGGGAATGGAACTGGTAAAATCGACCGTTATGTCCCTTCTTGAAGACGCCTACCAGAAAAGAGATAAAGTGGGTTTCATAGCTGTGGCTGGGAATAAAGCGACTGTTCTGCTGCAACCTACGTCCAGTGTGGAATTAGCTGCCAGGCATCTCAGAAACCTCCCCACAGAGGGGAAGACGCCTCTCTCCGATGGACTTTATCAGGGCCTTCAGGTAATGAAGACCCAGCTCTGGAAAAACAGGAACGTCGTCCCTGTAATGGTGCTTGTCTCGGACGGGAGAGGCAACGTCCCGCTAATCGAAGATGTGAAGCAAGAGATTATTTCTCTGGCAGGAGAGATTAGAAAACAGGGCATAAATCTAGTGGTCATAGATACGGATGACGGCTTCCTCAAGCTGGGATACAACAGAGAGATAGCTGAGGCTGGCGGCGGTAAATACTACAGATTGAAAGAGATGGATTCTCACAGGGTAATCGACATTGTCAGAGCCCCTGTAACATATGCAATGAATGTGGACATCGCCCCAGGATATTCTGCTCATCTTTTGCCTGAACAGGGCAAAAACTAAACGAAAGTTAGTTGAAAAAACCTTAACTATGTAGTACCTTACTTAACACCAGCAGTTCAGCAGAAAAACCGCCAGACGACCACCTAATCAGGTTTTTTTTAATTTTATTCTGCTTCGGTAGAGGAGCAGAACAGGGTGACCGGTAGATTGGGTAGGCAAGGCGAGAGGCTACACCTACCCCGCTTGCAACAACAGATATTTGTCTGTAACACTTTTCCTTGTTTGGCCCAGGAAAGGAGCAAATCATAGTGGGAGGTGTAAGCCATGGCGCAGAAATGCACAGGCAAAGGAAAGGGCTTCGACGTTATCATCATCGGAGGAGGCCCAGGAGGGCTGGCTGTAGGAAGCATGCTAGCTAAGGAAGGGGTGTCCTCAGCGATCATAGAAAAAACTTCGACTCTTGGGGGTCGGTATCGCTCTGTTGACTTCTGTGGGGCACGCGTAGATTGTTCTGTTCATTTATTAGTGTCACTGCAAGGTTCCGTAGAAAAAACCTATACGTACAGACTGCTTTCTCACCTTGGGATCCCTTTGGAATACAAAGTTTTACCCTGGTCAATGGGAAAAGTCACCAAAGAAAAGCCAGGCAAGGTAGATTTCTTGGCCATGGATCCGAAGCTCGGAGCAGCGAACTTCTTCGCGTTCTTCGCCTTCGCCGCAGGCGTTGAGCCAGAGGAGTCGACAAAGAAGGAGCTCCTAAAGTTGGCCGACATCTGCGCGGATATGTCTCAGGAGGAATGCCGTAAGGTAGTGAATATACGTTTTTCCGACTGGATCGACAGGAATGTTGAAGACCCTATGGCCAAGTTGGTTCTTCAGAATATGGGCCCCGTCATCGGCGCTCCGGTATCGGACGTCAACTTCGGAATGGTTGCCAATTCTTGGCGGACATTTAGCACCGCCGGTGCCCCTCTTATCTGGTACCCCAAGAACAAGAACCTGGAGAACGCGATAATAGCTCCCTTAACCAAATATTACACGAAACATGGGGGAAAGGTCATCACCAACAGGACAGTCAGAAATATCATAATAGAGAACGGGAAGGCAAAGGGGGTACGTATCTCAGATGACCAAAACAACTCTATGTTGGAAGAATATAGTGCCCCTGTTGTTGTATGTGCTATACCGATCTTCGAAGCAGTATCCAAGAACGTCCTGGGACGCGACTTTCTAACGAAGGACTGGGCTGAGGCCGTTAAGCAGTTCGAAAAGCTGGCTATCTATGACCTGTCCGGGTATTACCTTCTGCGGAAGGATATTATGCCCAGGGGTGGTACCGAATGGGTAAACATCTACGATATGGACTATGGCATCCCCACTTACGTGGGAGACTTGTGCACGGCTTCATTCATCAACTCTGTCAACGAACCACCTGGAAAACAGATCGTGGTCTCCATGATCCCTGGCTCATTTGAAGAGACTAACTTCGGTATCCCTACTCGGTGGGATAAGGTGATGGAAGCACACAAACGATTGAAGGATTCTGCGGAGAAAGCGTTCCCTGGATTCAACAAGGCCATTCAGTACGAAGGAATGAACCTGCAGCTAAATTTCACCAGATATGCCTACGCAGTCGTGCCCGCAGAGGTCGATATCCAATCACCGAATATCGAAGGGCTCTACTTCGGGGGCGACTCGATTCGGTCAATAGGTAATCCCATGTCTGACAAGTGTTTTGAACTAGCTTTCCCTTTATGTGAAAGGATCAGCAAGTACATTCGTTCTTGATTTTGAGGTAATCAAAGGACGAATAGAAAGAAGGAATGATGCGTAGATTACTGCGTGTGAACCTTTCCAACGGTGCTATAAAAGAAGAGGAAATCCCAAAGAGAATAGCGCTGGATTATGTAGGAGGTCGGGGCTTCGGCAGTAAGTATCTTTATGACGAGGTGCCCGCCGGCACAGACCCTCTGGGCAAGGAGAACAAGCTGCTGCTGGGCATAGGGCTGCTGGCAGGGACGAGTGCTCAGTCGCTTTCCAAGTGGATGGTATACACCAAGAGCGCTCTCACAGGCACTTTTACCCGCAACTGCGGCGGCGGCGATTTCGGGGCCTGGCTCAAGTGGGCGGGACTAGAGCTCATAATCCTTGAGGGCAAGGCTGCGAAACCGGTATACCTTCATATCAAGGATGGCACTTGCCAAATTCTCGATGCTAAAGATATCTGGGGGAAGGCCGTCAGCGAGACGCAGGAAAATTTGAAAAAGAAGCACGGCGCAAAAGCGCGCATGATTTGTATCGGTCCTGCCGCAGAGAAGATGGTGAGATACGCTGGCATCTTCTGCGGCCGGCGTACCGCAGGCCGCAATGGCGTGGGCACAGTTATGGCCTCCAAGAACCTCAAGGCTGTGGTGATAGAAGCCGAGCGAAAGGAAGAGCTGACGGATCCGTCTGGGTTCAGCAAGCTGGTAAAGCAACAAATCAAGGGTTATAAGGAGGGGCTGGGTTTCGAGCCGTTTCGTGATTACGGCACGCCCATGGGTGTTGATCTCCCAGGTTTCGCGATGGGGTCTTTCCCGGTGCGAAATTTTCGTTCCAATGAGTTGGAAGGCTGGGAGAAGCTTTCTTTTCTTCAGTATGCCGCCATCACCCAAAAACATTCCGGCTGCTATTCCTGCATGTTGAGGTGCGGTAAGATTCGAACGGTGCCGGACGGCCCGTATGCAGGGGTAAACAGCGAAGGACCTCATTATGAGACCCTGTGGGCTTTTTCCGGTTCCACCGGGTGCACTGACCTAGGGGCAACTGTAGCTGCCAGCCATCTTTGCTGTGAACTGGGCCTGGACAGCATAAGCACAGGCAATTGCATCGGCTTTGCCTACGAGCTATTCGAGAAAGGCATAATCACGGCTAAGGATACGGATGGCTTGGTTCTCAAGTACGGAGACCCGGAGCCCATGCTCAAACTCATCGAGATGATAGGCAGCCGCAAGGGCATAGGCGATGTCCTTGCCGAAGGGGTGAAAAGAGCAGCCGAGCGTATAGGCAAGGGGTCTGAAGAATATGCCATGCATGTTAAGGGGCTGGAGATGCCGGGGTATGAGCCGCGTGCACTCAAAGCCCTGGGCATGCACTATGCCTTGAGCAACGTGGGCGCCAACCACTGCTTTGGTTATGCTCAGCAGGAAATAGGCTACCCGAAGCCGCGCGTTCTCGATGCTGCGGCTGATGATGGCAAGGGTGATGTCATTAAATATAACCAGGACTACGTAGCTGCCGTAGAGCTGGTGAACGCCTGCACGTTCCCGGCTTTTAACCTGGACTTTTATGGCCTGGAGCTTATCGGGAGTATGCTGGTAGCTGCTGTGGGAGAGCCCAAATTCGGCAGCGCAGATTACCTATGGCACGTGGCTGAGAAAGTCTATAACCTGGAGCGCTGCTTCAACATCAGGGACGGGTTCTCGCGCAAGGACGACACGCTGCCGAAGAGAATGTACACCGAACCTTTGAAGGGTGGTATGCGAGACGGCGAGATTATCAGAAAACCCGATGTCATCATAGATGAATATTACGAGGCTAGAGGCTGGGACAAGAGCGGCATTCCCACCAAAGCGACCCTTAAACGTCTGGGGCTAGAAGAGGTAGACAAGGATATCGCCAAGTTCAGGCGCTAAATTGTAGGGGCGCGGTTCCCGCGCCCGAAAGGTAGCGTATACACAAAAGG
>DAOUMT010000024.1:0-6317 GCA_034409195.1 Dehalococcoidia bacterium | reverse complement strand
GACGGACACAGTTATGGACCTGAGCACCGGCGGTGACATCTCAGCCATTCGCCGCACTATTTTGGCCGCGACATCGCTACCCTTGGGCACGGTTCCTATCTATCAAGCCGGCATCGAAGCTATCAATAGATATGGCTCAATTGTAGCTATGCCTGTCGAGCATCTTTTCGCTGCCATCCAGGAGCAAGCGGAAGATGGCGTCGATTTCATGACCGTGCACTGCGGCATAACCCTGAAAGCGATAGACCGCCTGCGGAAGGCTAAGAGAGTGACCGACGTCGTCTCTCGTGGGGGCGCTTTCACCATCGGCTGGATGCTGCATAACGGCAAGGAGAACCCGCTCTATGAGCACTTCGACCGTCTGCTCGAGATTGCGCGTAAGTATGACATCACGCTCAGCCTGGGCGACGGACTCCGCCCGGGAAGTCTGGCCGATGCCTCAGACCGCGCCCAGATAGAGGAGTTGCTCACTATCGGAGAGCTGGTGGAGCGCAGCCGTGCCGCCGGAGTGCAGGTAATGGTGGAAGGACCCGGGCACATGCCGCTCGACCAGATCGCAGCCAACGTACAAATGGAGAAGCTGGTCTGTAAGGGAGCGCCGTTCTACGTGCTGGGCCCGCTGGTAACAGATGTTGCCGCCGGATACGACCATATCACAGCCGCCATCGGCGGTACCGTTGCCGCCGCAGCAGGTGCAGACTATCTTTGCTATGTCACTCCTTCAGAGCACCTCTCACTCCCCGACCCTGATGATGTGAGAGAAGGTGTTATCGGCGCCCGCATCGCCGCCCACGCCGGAGACATCATAAAAGGCGTAAAAGGCGCTATGGATTGGGACAGAAAGATGTCAGTAGCCCGCAAGAACCTCAACTGGGATGAGCAGGTGAAACTCTCCATAGACCCGCCCAGAGCCAGGAAGGCTCGCAGCCAGCATGGCACCACAGGAGCGGGGTGCAGCATGTGCGGCCAGTACTGTGCCATGGATTTAGTCGCTAAATACCTCGGTACCACCTCAGTGCGTTGCTAATTATGGCATTAAAATACCAGATATAACAGAAAGGAGACCAGAAATGCCAATTTTTCACTCCGTATCGGAAAAGGACGTTACAAAGGCTATCGTTGGTGGCTTCCTGCGCCAGTTTGAGCAGTATGCTGAGAGCGATGTTATTATCGTCGGCGCTGGGCCCAGCGGGCTTATGGCAGGAAAAGAGCTAGCCAAAAAAAAGCTTAAAGTGCTTATTGTTGAGAGAAACAACTACCTCGGCGGTGGCTTCTGGATCGGGGGCTATCTGATGAACAAGGTCACTCTGAGGGCTCCAGCCCAGGAGATACTGGAGGAACTGGGGGTGCCGTATGAACTGGCGACAGAGGGGCTCTATACTGCCGACGGCCCACACGCTTGCTCCAAGCTTATTGCTGCTGCCTGCGATGCGGGGGTTAAGTTCGCCAACCTGAGCATCTTCGATGACGTGGTACTCAGGGAGGGCAATCGCGTTGCCGGAGTTGTAATTAATTGGACGCCGGTCTCCGCGATGCCCAGGGAAATCACTTGCGTTGACCCTATAGCACTAGAATCCAGAGTAATTATCGATGCAACTGGACATGATGCCTGTGTGTGTAAGAAGCTGGAAGAAAGAGGCCTGATTAAAACAGTGGGCTATGGAGCAATGTGGGTGGAAAGATCGGAGGACCTAGTTGTGGAACATACCGGCGAGGTCCATCCAGGGCTCATCGTTGCTGGCATGGCAACAAGCACCGTATATGGCCTTCCTCGCATGGGGCCGACATTCGGCGCCATGCTTCTCTCAGGGAAGAAAGCTGGCGAAGCAACTCTGAGGGTGCTGAAAAAAGTGGCAGCCTCCTAGTCAGGCTAGCCTTGAAGCAACAAATCTACGTCTATTTATACTCCGAGCCTGCGGCTGCTTCTCTTGACCTTGCCCCACTGCGCGATTATGTCAAGAAAGTCTTGCCTCCGCTCGAGGTTATCCTCAGAGATAGCTTCATCAAGTTTCACCTAGGGACCCTGTCAGAGGAAAGTCTATCGAGCTTGTCTCAAGATTTCGCCCGGGCCAAAGTGCGAAATCCTTTAAGGCGAGGGCAAAACTTTTCGCCACTGCCAGGCGAGGTAGAATATGAGCGGAGAAGGCTCACCAATCCTGGCAAAAATATCTGGGGTATTCTCTATGACGGCTACAAGCTTGTGGGCATCTTGCAGCAGCTAATCCCCCGCCCTGAGTGCAACCTCTCTCATATCCACGTTGTGCTCACCAACCAGCTCTTCGGCACTTGGGATAAGGACGATCAGCGCTATCATGCACGGGTAAGCATCTATGGTTTCCCCTCAGTTATATCTACCACTGGCATAGTGGAAGCGCCGGCCAAGCCCAAGGAATACTACTTTCTCAAACAGCAATATACCATGCTCGGAATGCCTGATGCCACTGCGACAAAACTCGACACCCAATTTAGGGGACAGTTTATCGATCACGCAGACGAAAGGCTCACTGAAGTAATGAAGGGCTACGTGATGCAGGCGGTTCTTTACCACCTGTGGGGCGACCCCTTTTGCCAGGATAAGGGCTGTCGACTCTACAATGCCCACTGGCAACAGGAGGTGATAGAAGCCCAGCTGGAAAGCGAATATGACTTCTGTCCTCCCCATCAAGGTAAACTTCAAGAATTGATAGAGGATATGATGAATTGAAAGCTGAAATCATCTCCACCGGCACCGAGCTACTCCTGGGACAGATAACCGACACTAATTCGCCCTATCTTGCCGCCGAGCTGCCTACACTGGGCATCGACCTCTACTGGATCACTCATGTGGGCGATAACCAGGCTCGCATAGTAGAAGCTTTGAAACGAGCCTGGGAACGCTCAGACATCATCATAACCACGGGAGGGCTGGGCCCTACAGAAGGTGACATCACCCGTGAGGCCATCGCTGAATTTCTTGGCGAGAAGTTGAAGACTGACCCACAAATTCTGGAGGGACTCAAGAGCATGTTCAGCAAGCTTGGCATAGAGATGCCCCAGCGCAATATCAAGCAGGCGAACATCATCCACTCAGCTCGCGCCATTCCCAACGCGGTAGGCACAGCCCCGGGGTGGTGGGTAGAGCGTGAAGGCAGAATAATCCTGGCGCTGCCCGGACCGCCGTTGGAGATGCAGCGCATGTGGTTGAATGAGGTAAAACCCGGGCTTGAGCAAAAATCGAGTGGCGAGGTGATTATCTCGCGCATCATCAAGACCGCAGGTATACCCGAAGCCAAACTGGATGAGATGGTGAGCCCCCTCCTCTCCTCAGCCAACCCCACTCTGGCGCTCTACGCCAAGGTGGATGGTATCCAGCTTCGCCTCACCGCCAAGTCACACGAACGTGCCAAAGCAGAAGAAATGATTGCTCAGGCCGAATCCAGGCTGAAAGAAATCCTGGGTCAGGCTATCTGGGGATTCGATGAAGATGCCCTGGAGGTCTTAACAGGCGACATGCTCAGAGAAAAAAAGCTGAGCCTGGCGATTATGGAGTCCTGCACAGGCGGGCTGCTGGCGAGCACTATAACCGATGTTCGGGGAAGCTCAGACTACTTCAAGGGAGGGCTTGTGGCCTATTCAGCCCGGGCCAAGGCTGCCTTTGGTGTAGATAAAGAACTGCTGGCTCAAAAAGGCACTGTAGACCCTGATGTGGCGGCAGCTATGGCTGAAGCAGCGCGTCTCAGGCTGGAGGCTGATATCGGCATCGGCGTCACCGGAGTAGCCGGTCCTGCTGAGATCGAATGTAAGCCTGTGGGCACCGTTTATATAGCCATCGATGGGGGGGATAGTAGGAAAATCTCGTTCTCCGCCCGTTACCCACCCCGTCGCAACTTAGTGAAACGCCAAGCTGTAATATCTGCTTTGTTTAAGCTGCGCCAGCTTTTGCTGAACTGGTAAGTACTTGGGTAAACCGCTCAAACAAAAACCAGGTCTAGAAGTTGCCTCAGTATCCTGGCGGTGATTCCAGTGATTTTGTGATTGCCATAGACAAAATGACCCCAGTCATAGCTTCGTCCTGCCTCGTCCTGGGTCTCAGAATAATAGCATGAAGGATCTAAAAGCGCTGATACCGGCGCCTCGATCAACTCTTCGACCTCTCTGCTGCTCACCCTGAACTTATAAGGGTAAGGAATAGCGCCCACAAAGGGCGTGATTATAAACATACTGGTATAAGTCGCCTGGTCATCTAAACTGCCCAGTATCTCCACATCGTCGGGTCGAACTCCGATCTCTTCAAAAGCTTCCCTGAGGGCAGTAGCCGCCAGGTCACAGTCTCCCTTATCGGAAGCCCCTCCGGGAAAGGATACCTGCCCCTTATGATACATTAAATTCTGCGTCCTCTTGGTAAGGACGATATAATACTCTCCATCCTTCTCATAGATGGGAACGAGCACTGCAGACGGCCTCAAGCCTTGCCTGACAACAACCTCCCTCTGCCTTGAGGCCAGGGTCTGCTTAATTTTCTGTCTCCAGGCTTTCTCCTTAATCAACATGAGTGCCTGCCCGGTTTATTTTTTGAGAGCGAAGCTGCTGCCAGAGCCCTCCGACTCTCTTCCTGAGAGTATTCATATCTGAATCGTTCTCTATCACCACATCGGCTTTTTTTGCCCTCTGCGCTATAGGGGTCTGGGACTTGATGCGGGCCTTAGCCTGCTGTCCTGTAAATCCCTTCCGGCCAAGGCGATTGACTACTTCAGCCTCAGGCGTTATGGTAACCCATACCTGGTCTACAAGGTCAGTCCACCTGGCCTCAATGAGCAATGTGGCTTCCAGCACTACTACTTCAACACCCTTACGGCGCAAGCCATCGATTTTCTGACTTACAATCTCATGCATCAACGGATGCATAATACTGTTGAGCCTCTTCAACGCCTTGGGATCATCGAATACAAGCTGAGCCAGCCTGCTGCGGTCTATCTCATCGTTACGACCCAGGATTCCTTCGCCAAAGGCGGCTATTACCTTCCGCCATGCCTCTGTGTGAGGGCGGAAGGTTTCATGGCCCACTTTATCGGCATCTATCACTACCGCTCCCAGTTTCGAGAGTATTCGCGCTACAGTGCTCTTGCCGCTGGCTATTCCGCCGGTAAGGCCGATGACTATCATATTTATAACCTTAAGAAGAGCCCAAGCCTGCAGGCTTGGGCTCTTCTTGAAGCTTCCTTCCTATTCCTCTTCAACCACACAAAACAGCTTACTACCCCTCAGAAAGTATACAAGCGATATCTCCGTCGAACTCCTTCAGAAAATTGTGCATATCCAGTACATCATCTACACCCACGGTCATACTCTGAGAGAACCTTTCGTATTCAGCTTCCGTGAGGTCTGTAATAACTTCAGCGATCTTTCCTTCCTTGACCACAATAGCTATTAAGCTCTGAGTCTGGCAAAAACCGCAGGAAGCGCTGAAAAGCCATAAATTATCTTCGTGGCCAAGTATCTCAATACCCGCCACTTCATAATTATGGCCGCAAGATTCACATTTAATCATGGTAAACAATCGTTTCAGGAATGCTTCGCGCATCGCCTGCATCTCCCTATAAAGTTAAGGAAACATACTGAACTAAGACCCCGGCTTGTTACCTTTGTCGAAGTCCGATAGGTCGAGGCTCTCTATGAACTCTCGGAATGCAGACATCCTCTCTATCTCTTCGGGAGGAATTTCCTGCACCGGGGCTGGCTTGCCCGTCTCAGGGTCAATAATGATTCCGGCCTTGTTAAGCACAGCCTCATCAGCAAAGATAGGCGCCTTCACCCGAACCGCTAGGGCGATGGCATCGCTGGGGCGAGAATCAACCTCTATGTTCCCCCCTCCGTTGACTGACAGTATGATCTTGGCAAAGAAGGTATCATTTTTGAGGTCACAGACAATAATCGAGTTGACGCTGGCACCGAGGGCGTTGATAACGGAGCTTAAGAGGTCATGAGTCAGCGGCCGGGGCACTGTCACGTCCTGGAGTTTGATCGCTATCGCATCCGCTTCAGCGGGCCCTATCCAGATAGGGAGATAGCGTTCTGCCCCTTTCTCCTTCAGAATCACCACTCGCTGATAGTTGAGCATGCTTACGCGAATGCTCTCGATAGTCATCTCGACCATATTCAACCCCCTCGAATAAAATAATTGTAAACCTGTATACCACCACTGTCAATGCAGGCGAGATTGTTGACAATAGCAGCCCTTTGGTCTATATTTTTAGCTTGTCAGGAACGGGCGGTTAGCTCAGCGGTTAGAGCGCTGCGTTGACATCGCAGAGGCCACAAGTTCAAATCTTGTACCGCCC
>DAOUMT010000023.1:0-8306 GCA_034409195.1 Dehalococcoidia bacterium | reverse complement strand
AAGACTGGAGGAGGGATTACAACGAGGTCAGGCCGCACAGCTCCTTGAAAGGTAGGGCTCCCATGGAGTATGCTGAAACAGCGGCTGGGCTCTAATAGCCGGTGATACTAATATCGGGGTAAGGTCACTAATGGTCAATCTGGACAGTATCCTCTACAAAGTAACCAGGCCCGCCCGCTATACTGGCGGGGAGTGGAACAGTGTAGTTAAGGACTGGGAATCGGCCCGGATAAGGGTCGCTCTCTCCTATCCCGACCTCTACGAGATAGGCATGTCCAATCTGGGGCTGGCCATAATCTATGACCTGATGAACAAGCAGCCCGATGTGCTTGCCGAGCGTGTCTTCGCTCCCTGGGTGGATATGGAGGCGGAGATGCGCCGCGAGGGCATACCCCTGTTCACCCTGGAATCGAAGCATCCGGTAAAGGATTTCGATATCCTGGGCTTCTCTCTGGGCTATGAGCTGACCTATACCAATGTCCTGAACATGCTTGACCTGGCGGGGATACCTGTCAAGGCTGCCGAAAGGGGCGACTTGCTGCCGCTGGTGCTTGCTGGCGGAAGCTGTGCTTTGAATCCCGAGCCAATGACCGATTTCGTTGACCTGTTTGTTGTTGGCGAGGGTGAGGAGGTGGTTCTAGAGTTTCTGGAAGTGTTTCGGAATTGGAAGCAGAAGGGGACCGGCAGCAAGCAGGAGCTGCTGAGAGAAGCGGCCCAAATCCCCGGCATCTATGTACCCAGATTCTACCAGGTCGCCTACCATAAAGATGGCACTGTGGCTTCGGTAACGCCCGGGGTGGCTGAGGCGAAGTCCGCCATAGAACGGCGTATAGTGAGCAAGCTCCCTCCGGTTTTAACGTGCCCCGTCGTGCCTTATTTGCAGGTGATACATGACCGGGGAGCGGTAGAGATACAGCGCGGCTGTACCCAGGGATGCCGCTTCTGCCAGGCAGGCATTGTTTATCGCCCGGTGAGGGAACGCACTCAGGAGGAGGTCGTAAAAGCAGTAGAAACTCTGGTGAATCACTGCGGCTACGATGAGATTTCGCTGCTTTCGCTGAGCACTAGCGATTATCCTGGAATTGAGAATGTAGTTAGCACTTTGTTGCAGAGACATAAGGGCGGCAACTTCACCCTGTCGCTGCCGAGCCTGCGACTTGATACCTTCTCAGTGGCACTGGCCCATTCCTTTCAGGATAGAAGGAAGGTCGGCCTCACTTTCGCGCCGGAGGCAGGTACGGAACGCCTACGCTGTGTGATTAACAAGGGGATCTGCGAAAAAGATGTACTGCAGACAATCGAGACTGCCTGGGAGCGTGGTTGGAAAAATATTAAGCTCTATTTCATGATCGGACTGCCCACTGAGACCTCTGCTGACATCGCGGGCATTGTTGAGCTTGTGCATAAGATAAGGGATATAGGTAACGGAGCCATGAATATCAGGGTGAATGCCTCGACCTTTGTCCCCAAGCCTCACACTCCGTTTCAGTGGGTGGCACAGGCATCTGGCGAGGATTTGGCCGACCGGCAGCAGATGCTTAAATCAGGGTTGAAGAAAAGGGGCACCCATCTCTCCTGGCACGACCCACAGGTGAGCTTGCTGGAGGGGGTGCTGTCGCGAGGCGATCGCCGCCTGGCCAAGGTAATCCACCGTGCCTGGCAATTGGGGTGCAAATTCGATTCTTGGAGCGAGCATTACAGCTTTGAGAACTGGCAGAAGGCTTTCAGCGAGTGTGGCCTTGACCCCTATTTCTATGCCTGCAGGGAACGTTCTCTGGATGAGCTGTTGCCCTGGTCTCACATAGACACAGGGATTGAAATCAATTTCCTTAAAAGGGAATTCGAGCGTGCCAGGCTGGAGAAGGTAACGCCGAGCTGCCGTGCCGGTGTATGCGCTGCCTGCGGGCTCCATATGAAGCAGCCTGCCTGCCAGAGAAAGTACCGGGAGCAGACTGCACCTTCAAGGACTCGGGGTACCCGGAAACCTAAGCCTGGAAGTTGCTGAATTTGTAGTAATCTGCCTCAAGCCAGGTATAACAGCCTGCACAGCTTCATAACCCATGTTGAGAAGGGCTCCACCCGGGGCATAAAAATCTTACTGATGAATAGAGCTGTGAGTATGCCGAGCGCAGCGCCACCAAGGACGTCTATAAAGAAGTGGACGCCGGCATAGAATCGCGCAACTGCCCAGAGGGTGGCCAGTGCATAAAGTATAGCCCCTGCCCTGCGATGGCCCAGCCAGACCCCGGTGGCGGCAGCGAAGGCTATCGTGGCTCCGTTGCTGGGGAAGGTCGGGTCGTGAGGAAAATAGAAAATAGTCTCCGCGGCACGTCTCGCGCTCTCTCGTATGACGGAGTCATTGACCAGGAAGGGACGCGGCCAGGGATTCACAAAGTTATTCATTAATTTCACAAAAAGTGCGGATATTCCAATAGCTACGGCAGCGTTCATTACAATTCTCTGCATGCGGTCTCTCTTAGTGCGGTCCGAGTAGCCAAGCCATAGGGCAAGCAAAATCAAGCATATGAGTAAAGGAATGAAGAAGTCATTGACCAGGAGACGCATCACATGGTCGAGGGCTGGGGATTTACCCACGAAGCCAGTTACAGTTAGTGTCCATCCTGCAAGCGGTGGCATTAAACCTTATCCTTCCTTTCTTTCCTCAAGCTGCTCATGATGCCGCCGAAAAGGGTTGTTTTCTTTAATGTTTCTATACCCATATCGTATTGCTTACCCTCCCTGGGGCTGCCTCCTTTTGAGTTGACTTTAGCCTGCATTATGGACGCTATTATTGCGGTGAATACGTACGATGCAATAATAGAGCCAAGGAATAAGCCGAGCTGTTGGGAACCTTCTACGCTTGTATGTAGGTTACGGTCTGCACTTGTGTAAAACCAGACGAACGCGCCGATAATCGCCAGGAAGCCGAATATATACTGGATGACCTGGTGCTTGAAGAAGCACAGACCATCCAGCTTGGCAGGGATTGCCACTATTTGGTACACCCCTAAAGATGATAAGAACACCAGTATGAAGTAATCCAAAGACATATTACTGGCCACCTCCTTTGGCTTCTACTCTCCATGTCCAGAATACGTTAGAAAAAAAGTTCCATAGCATGGCAACAGCTATTGCGATTACCTGGGAAACGATGTAGTTGATTCCTGCAACCTTTAAAGCGAGTGCGTACACAGCCAGGTTTATGCCCCAGCCAACAAGGCTTACCAGATTAAACTTGAGAGCGCGTACCAGAAAAGGGCTCAGCCCAGGTGTGCGGCGGTCGCTGAATGTCCAGAATTCGTTGAACGCGAAGTTAGTCAGGATGGATATCTCATAGCTTGGTATTTGAGCTACGATCTTGTTGACGCCGGCAACCTCCACGAAGAGTGCCAGAAATCCCAGATTAACTCCTGCCCCGCTGGCTCCCACTACGCAGAACTTTATGAATCGCTTGATCCCGCCGTCGTCCCATGCTAGGCGGTAAAGGTGTTTAAGGTAGTTTATTTGCTCCTTTGCGGTTAAGTTGCTCCTGCCCCTTTCTCTCTCTTTGAAAATATAGGGGACTTCTACGACATGGTTGACATTGCCCCTGACCAGCACCTCGAGAAGGATTTTGTAACCTGTGGGCCTGAGCACTGCGCCCTCAATAACCTTCTTCTTAAACAGGAAAAATCCTGAGAGGGGGTCTTTGATTTTTCTGGCAGAGGACAGGAGTAAGTTTGCTGGTAGTTTCGCCCCCTTAGAGATGATTTTTCTTTTAAGCGTCCAGCCTTCGATGCCGCCACCCGGGATATAACGGCTGGCGATTGCTACATCTGCCCCATCCCTCACCGCCTTCAGTAGCGCAGGTATAAACTCCGGAGGATGCTGCAGGTCTGCATCTATAACTCCCAGGACTTCTCCTTTTGCCTGACTAAATCCGGCGACCACTGCTGAAGCGAGCCCTCGTTCAGTCGTGCGTACGATCACAGAAATGGGATATTGGGGGGAGAGGCTTTTGGCTAGCTGGGAAGTCCCATCCGGGCTGTTATCGTCAACCACAATAAGTTCATAGTTGTAGGCAGATAGCGATTTGTGAATCTGCTCTACCAGCGGGACGATGTTTTCACTCTCGTTGTAGGTGGGCACGATCAGAGAAAGTTCAGGATTCGATACACTCTGTGATTTCATCCCTGTAGTCCTGAGGCGGATATGCGATATTGAAGCGCCCGGGGCTGATAGAAAATACCGTTGACAAGTCTATCGTGCCCTCGATCTGGTTTTTGTGCTCCTGTCAGGTCTGGTATAGACGGGAGTACACCAGTGAAGATATTTTTTGTTCCTGCCGAACTCTACGTCGAAATAAAGTTTTTGCAGTTGCTTAGTCAGCTTCCCAATCTTGCCGTCAGCTACCCTGCGGCGGTCGATCTCGACCACAGGGGTTATATGGGCAGCCGTGCCTGTGAGGAAGCACTCCTCGGCTGTATAAAGCTCGCTGCGGTCCACATGCCTCTCCACGGTTTCAATACCCAGCTCCTCCTTCGCCAGTTTCATCACCGTATCTCTGGTTATCCCGATGAGAATCCTATCGTAAGTGCCAGGCGTGACCAGCTTGCCATCTATGACCAGAAAGATATTCTCGCCGCTGCCTTCGGACACATAGCCGTCCGAAGTGAGCATGATGCTTTCCTGGAAGCCATTTTCTATTGCTTCTGTCTTGGCGAGTGCGTTATTGACATAAATACCGGTAATTTTGCCTCTGGGCGGTATCATATTATCGTCGGGCCTTATCCACGAGGAGACGCAGCACTTTATACCGTTCTTGGCGTCCAGATAGGGGCCGAAGGTGGTGATTAGTATAAGCAGGTCGTCTTCGAGGCCGTGCAATCTCACACCAAGTGCCTCAGAGCTCTTGTAGGCCAGGGGACGTATGTAGATGTCCTCTTTGTAACCAGACTTCTGTACTAGCTCTGTAGTGAGTCGGCAGAGTTTATCTACGGAGTGGGGGATGCCTATCTTCAGAACCTTGCAGCTATTCAGCAAACGCTGGTAGTGTTCGGGGCAGCGGAAGATATAAAGCTGCTTTTCCTCGGTATTCCAATTTCCTCGGATTCCCTCGAAGCAGGCTGTTCCATAGTGTAAGGCATGAGTCAGGATTCCGATTTTGGCTTCCTCGAGAGGAACGAATTTGTTCTTTAACAGGGCATAAGACAGCATTGATTTACTCCTTATATAACTAGGGGTAAGTATAACTAGCTCCAACGATAAAGGCAAGCCTCGAATCGCATTCTCCTTGAATTGGAGAGCCTTTGGTGCTAGCATTAACGGAAGTCCTTATTAAGCTGGTAGTGATTCGTGAATAGGTGCTGAATTGCACGATGCAATCGTAGTGGGCGCTGGCCCCATAGGGAATTATATTGCATACAGACTTGCCAAGTTCGGGTACAAGGCGCTCGTTTTCGAACGACGGCCAAAGGTTGGCGATGCTGCTTGTTGCACAGGCATTATTGGCAAAGAGTGCTTCGATCGTTTTCCTATCGTCAATAACGGTGTCTTAACTCAACATAGCTCCGCTAAATTCTTTTCTCCATCAGGTAAGTGCCTCAGGTTGAGCAAAGACACAGTCCAGGCCTGTGTAGTAGACAGGCCTGTTTTTGACCGTGCTCTGGCTCAGAAAGCTCAGGAGGAGGGGGCGGAATACCTTTTTTCAGCGAGGGTGAAGAATATTAGTTTGAGGGATAATTGTGTTAAGACAAGAGTAGAGTGCAAGGGCGAGACCAATGATTTCGAGGGGAGAGTGGCAATTATCAGCAGCGGCTTCGGGCCTGCATTGCCCCAAAGGCTTGGATTGGGGAAAATCCCGGATTTTGTTCTGGGAGCTCAGGCTGAGGTGAAGGTAGGGGGCCTGGAGGAGGTGGAGGTGTATTTTGGCCAGGAGATAGCGCCTGGGTTCTTCGGCTGGCTTGTTCCCACCTCTGGAGGCAAAGCACTTGCAGGACTTCTTTCCAGGCGTAGCCCTGGTTCCTACTTAAAGAATCTCCTCAATAGCTTTTTTGCTCGGGGGAAAATAAACTCCAATGAAACCAGGATCGTCTATGGAGGAATTCCCTTGAAGCCGCTATCCAAAACGTATACCGAGAGGGTAATTGTGGTTGGAGATGCGGCCGGGCAGGTCAAGCCTACAACCGGGGGCGGGATATATTACGGCCTGTTGTGTGCTGATATAGCTGCCGAGGTTATACATGGCGCTCTAAAAGCGGACGACTTCTCGGCGAAGCGATTAGCACAGTACGAGAGGGGCTGGAGAGCGAAGCTTTCTAAAGAGCTTGAGATAGGCTACTGGGCCCGCAAAACGTATGAGAGGCTGAGTGACAGGCAGATTGAGAATGTATTTGATATTATCAAGGAAAACAACATACATGAGTCTATTTTGCGGTCTCCGGATTTCTCTTTTGACTGGCACGGTGACTCAATCTTGAGGGCGTTGAAGAATGAGCCTCTGGCCAAAATATTCGGTCGTTGACATAATATCAACGCTTCATTAACTCATAAATTTGGAGTGACTATCCAAGAAAGTTCGGCGGCTTATCAAGACGTTTGACAGTGTTTCAACAGCCCGCTAAAATGTGCCAATGGGGCGGAAGCCCCTTTTGTGCTATTGTATGCAGTTAAGCGAGGTGCAGGTAATCCATGTATCAAAAGACAGTTTTAGACAATGGACTGCGAATAGTCACCAGCGAAATGCCCCATACTCGTTCGGTGTGTATCAGTATCTTTATCGGTGCCGGGTCAAGGTATGAGATAGCCGAACGGGCTGGATTATCACATTTTGTGGAGCATCTCTGTTTCAAGGGCACTGAGAAACGGCCTACATCCAAGGAAATCTCAGAGACTATAGACGGTGTTGGGGGTGTTCTCAACGGAGGAACCGATAAGGAATTGACGGTCTATTGGGTCAAGGTAGCCAGACCTCACTATTCCGTGGCTTTGGACCTGCTGGTTGACATGCTGCGCTATTCCAAATTCGATCCGGTGGAGATAGAGAACGAACGCAAAGTCATTATCGAAGAGCTGAATATGAGTATAGATTCCCCCCAGAGCAGGGTGGATACCCTTATAGACGAAGTAGTGTGGCCTGACCAGGCCCTGGGAAGAGATGTTGCTGGAAGCAAAGACACGGTTAATGCGGTCAATCGCCAGATGATTCTCGACCATATGTCCCGCCTCTACCTTCCGGGTAATTCTGTGATAAGCGTTGCCGGTGATATCAGCCATGCTGAGGTAGTAGATTCTATTGGCAAAGCTTTTGGAGACTGGCCGGTGGGCGTAGCCGGTCATTGGTTCCCCGCAGAGGATAGTCAGAATGCCCCCCGACTTACAGTTGAGTCGAGGAAGACAGAGCAGGTTAATCTCTGTCTGGCCGTTCGCGGTTTATCCAGCCAGCACCCGGATCGCTTTATCTTCGACCTGCTGAACGTGGTTCTGGGGGAGGGGATGAGCAGTCGGCTTTTCCTGGAGCTCCGGGAACGAAAAGGGCTTGCTTATGATATTCACAGCCATGTTAGCTATTTCCGCGATTCGGGTTCACTTTGTGTATATGCTGGTGTAGATCCCAGGAAGTCAGAGCTGGCTGTAGAGGGCATCCTGCGAGAGTTTATCAGACTGAGAGATGACCCGGTTCCTGAAGTAGAGGTTATCAAGGCCAAAGAGATGGGTAAAGGACGGCTGATGCTTCGCATGGAGGATACCCGCAGCGTATCGGGCTGGATGGGAGGGCAGGAGTTGCTTACGGATCGTATCCTGACTGTGGATGAAGTGGTGTCGATAGTGGATGCTATTACCGCCAGCGACATTCAGCGTGTCGCACGTGAGTTATTCCTTACCAGCAAGCTTAATCTTGCTCTGGTCGGACCTGTTCGCAGTAAGAGTCGTCTGGAAAGACTACTCAAGCTTTAGTTTTTTACCTTATCTGGCAGATAAAAAAGTAAGTGGCTGCGACTCCTGCCGCAGCCACTTCTGCCTTAAACTGGCGTTCTAAGCGCTTTCAGCCTGTTTAGTACATCCCTTCCATGCCGCCCATTCCACCGCCTGGCGGCATCGGAGGCATCTTCTCTTTCTCCGGGATGTCGGTGACCAGAGTCTCAGTGGTCAGGACCATGGCAGCAATACTGGCGGCGTTCTGCAGTCCGGCGCGGGTTACTTTGGCCGGGTCGATGATGCCGCGCTCTACCATGTTTCCATACTCGTCCTTATCTGCATCGTAGCCGATACCCTTCTTGGACTTCTTTACGAAATCTACCGCCACCGAGCCTTCTTTGCCAGCGTTT
>DAOUMT010000022.1:0-1547 GCA_034409195.1 Dehalococcoidia bacterium | reverse complement strand
GAACGCTGGCGTGTCCCAATCTTTCCTGCACCACTTTCGGATGTATCCCCTGTTTAAGCATGAGGGAGGCATGGCTATGCCTGGCGTCATGGAGCCTGATGACCTTCAATCCGGCACGGCGAACCGCATTATTCCAGGCCTGTGACACGCTATCAGGAAGCAGCGGGCTGCCGTCGATGTGGCTGAACACCAGATCATCCCCCCCCAACTGCTGCCCCAGCATCAGGCAGTCGACTTCCCGTCTTCTGCGGTATTCTCTGAGCACTCCAAGAGTCGAAGGCGAAAGGGCGACGGTTCGGTTTCCTTTGGCTGATTTCGGGCTCTTGTAGACAATTTCTCCCGTCTTCAGGTGATGTACGCTGCGGCTGATAGAGAGCTGGCAATAGATGAAATCCACGTCCTGCCATCTTAAGGCCAGCAGCTCGGACCTCCTCAGCCCAGTGAACAGAGCCAGGTAAAATAGGGGGCAATAGGGAGAGTTCTTCGCAGCCTCCAGGAAACGGCGGATCCCATCCTCATCCCATATCTGCATTTCGGGTTTTTGAAAAGGGGGAGGGTCGGCGGCATCGGCGGGATTCCGCTGAAGCAATCCCCACCTAACGGCGGTCTGCAGGGCAGAGTGCAAGGCCAGGTGGTGATTTCTCACTGACTTCGGGTTCAGTCCGCCTTTGCCATCGCAGCGGCCATGCGAGAGCTTGCCAGAATAATACCTCTGCAGGTGCTCGGGTTTCAATTGCGTCAGCAGGACATGGCCGAGGGAGGGAATGAGGTGAACCCGGGCTATATACTCGTACACCTCGGCTGTCCGGGGAGCAAGTTTCGGAAAGGCGTAGTCCTTCAGCCATCGCTCCAGGTAGGACGCCAGTGTCGTTTTTCCCGGCCTCATAAAGGTGCCTGTGTCGATCTGGTGAAGCAGCTCGGCCAGGCGCTGCTCGGCGTCTTTCTTGGTGCCCTTGACGCTCACCCATTGCTGTTTGCGCTTGCCGGTAGCCGGGTCGATTCCCAGATTGATGACGATGGTATAGCTGCCCTTGTATCGCTTGACTACATGCCCTCTCATTGCCGCCTCCTTTGTGGAAGAGAGTCCTGCCCTATGCCGGACACAACCGACATCGTGTTCGGAGTATTATGGGGCGTAGCACCAGCGGGTTCAACATGTCTGCAAGTTCCTCGGTTGCACGTCTCATTACACTAGTACTCCCCATCAGGGATTCTATGAGCTCTTTCTTTTCTCCCAGGAGCAAGTTCCTGGCTACGTTGTTGCCCAAGCGTGCTGCCTTTTCGACCACATTCTTATCGCTGAAGTCGAGCAGAGTTTCGCCGACCCGCATTCCCGCGACATGAGCGGTGCTGTACCCTGTTATAACTTGACACACGTCTTGGTGCAGCTCAAGCATGTCATCCCGAATTCCTGACCATATCGTTCCAAGCAAGGCCTCCACGATCTGTGTGATAACATCTCCTTTACCGCTGGCGTTTTTGATTTCGTTTTCAAGACCTTTATGCTGCTTAAGAAAGTAGCGCCTCACTGCAGTTGCTTCTTTCCG
>DAOUMT010000021.1:0-18396 GCA_034409195.1 Dehalococcoidia bacterium | reverse complement strand
CCCTCTCACATTCGGGCAGACACATGGGTCTGCCCCTACGTAAGCTTTCGCTGGAGTGACATGAATACCAGAGATGAATAGGGCAATTCACCGCTCTGTTTTGACCCACAGACGCTTGCCGTCGGTGATAAGCTCAATGGTGCCCTGCTGGTCGGTACGGTATAAATGTGTTGTATCTAATCTGCCCAGCACTTCAGGGCTGGGGTGGCCGAAAGGGTTATCCGCGCCTACCGAGATAACCGCCACCTGCGGTTTTACCACATCGAGGAACTCTGCGCAACTCGAACTGTCCGAACCATGGTGGGCTACTTTGAGCACTGTACTGCCCAGGTCGAATCTGGTATTAAGCAAATAGCTTTCTGTTTCCGTAAAGATGTCTGCGGTCAACAATACACTGACATTACCGTAAACGAGACGCGATACGACAGAATTACAGTCGAGGGCAGATGCGCCGTCCCCTAGGCTGCCCTCCCCGGCATAGAGTACGTCCAATTCGATCCCTTCGCCCAGCTTGATATGCTGTCCGGCCTGCGCCGTTATACTCTTTATCTTCTTCTCCCCGATAAGACTTCGCCACTCTTGGTAGACCGGCGAATCGTATTTAGCAGCGCTTTCCAGAACCTGCTTCACATCGTACTTCTTGAGAACCCCCACTAACCCGCCCATATGGTCTTCATGAGGATGAGTGCTGACAACCAGGTCTATGCTTCTCCCCCAGAACGGGAACCTCTCGCCCAGACGTGCTGCCAATCCTCCATCGGCAGAGCCGCCGTCAATAAGGATGTTTTGGCCAGAAGGGGTTTCGATAAGAATAGCGTCCCCCTGTCCCACGTCAAGGAAGAAAATATGGAGACGGCTGTCGTGGGCATTGGCAGCGGCAACCCACACCAGTATAGCCACGATCGCCAGCGGGAAAATAATAAATTTCGCCGGTATTTTGCGGGTGAGCGCAGGCACTGCCGATACGTACTTCCTGGCTCTGTTTATTACAGTACCGACTTTTGCCCGGTTACTGATTGCCCACAGCGCTGCACCCAGAACAGCGTAATATCCCCAGACAAAGTAAGCGCCGATTTCCACTTCTTTCGAGGCAAAGGGTAAGTCAGAGAAGAACCCAACGACCCATATCATGTAGCTGAGAAAAAGCCAGGCGACCCAGCCCAGAACCCAGGCCAGCGGCGCGGCAAATAACCCGATAATCGCAACGATAGCACTGGTGACCATAATTGCTGGCACCGCAGCGAGGATGAGTAGATTGGCCGGCACTGCCACCAGCGAGATTTGATGAAAATAGAAGACAATTATGGGCAGGGTGGCCAGAATAGCGCCCAGCGTGACTGAAAGGCTATCTATAATAAATGTCCCCGCTGTTCTTGCCTCATCGCTTATCCTCAAGGCCTTCCTGCCCCATGACTGGAAGTAAGGTGTCATCAATATCAGGCCTGCCATAGACGCGAAGCTCAGTTGAAAGGAAACATCGCTCAAAATAGAAGGACGAATCCCTATCATTACAGCGGCAGCCAAAAGAAGCGCAGGCAAAGCACTGCGCGGCCTGCCCACGAAATCTGCAAATAGCCACAGGCTGCCCATGATAGCAGCACGCAGCACCGGCGCTTGTAGACCCGTGAGCGCAGCATAGCCCCAGACAGCGACCAGGGCCAGGCAGAAATAGGTGGGTCGCCTTCTGCCAAACAGCCACGCCGTCAAGCTGAGCACGATACCGGCGATGATGCTGAGGTTGAGTCCTGAGATAGCTATGATATGAGTCGTCCCTGTTCGGAAGAAAGAAACATTCAAGTCGTCAGGTATGCTGCTTCGCTTGCCCAGAAGGATAGCCTGAGCCAGTGAACTCTGGGGCTCCGGCAGTGCGCTATCCAAGGCTCGAGACATTCGATTCCTCAGCCCATAGAGCCACTCCAACGGCTTAAATCCCTGCTCTGTAGAGAGCAGCTCTATTTGCTTCGGATAGTTCATGATTGAGTATATGCCCTGCCGGGCAAGGTATTCCCGCCAGTCGAAATCTCCAAGCTGTGGCGGCGTATTCAGTTTGCCCTCGACCTGCAGCAGGTCTCCATATTTGTACGATGATGACTGTGAGGCATAGACGAGTACCGCTCCCGAAGCCTTCTGCCAGGCACCCTCCGATTCTATCTCCTTGGCTTCGAGCTGCAGGACCAAGGAAGCTCCCGAGGTTTCGGGGTCGTCAGCAACCAGCCCTTTTATTGCTACAACGCCTTTATCGTTGTAATACCGGAGGGTATCACTATCAGAGGCAGGTAGAGTTAACTGAATACGAAGGATGCCGCCGAGTAAAGCGATTAAGCATAGGCACAGCAGTAAAGCCTGGCTGCGGCGCAAGGGGAAGGCAAGAAGTGCCGCCAGGACGATGGCTGAGATAGCGATCCACGGAGAACCAACCCATACTCCCAGGCAGATACCGGCAATCCAGCTTAGACTCAGGAAGATTAGCTTCATCCCTCAAATCTCAAAAGGAAATATCAGACGGGGCTAGCGGACAGCGATTTTATCTTTTATCTTATTGAAGACCGCAGGACCGATGTCAGGCACATTAGTCAGTTCCTCGATACTCTGGAAATACCCATTGGTCATGCGATAATCCACGATCCTCTGGGCCAGGGTTTCCCCGATGCCAGGAAGGGACTCCAGCAGCCAGGCCTCGGCGGTGTTGATGTTTATCTTCTGAGGAACATCGCCAAGCTTGAAAATATGGATTTGCTCGCCGTCTCGCAAAGTAGCAGCGAGATTCACACAACTCCGGTCAGCGTCGAGAGAGAATCCGCCGGCAGCCTCAACAGCCTCGGCAACCAGGTCACCGGTTAACAGCGTATAGGCTCCGGGGTTAACCACCTCGCCCTCTATATAAATATAAATTTGGGGAGATGGTGGAAGAATAGTTATTTCTTCAGAGTGAGGCGAAGACATCTGGCGATAGAGAAGTACGGCAACACCAATGAGGATAAGCACGCTTAAAAGCACTATAATCGGCGTGCGATACCTCTCCAGAAAGCTCATTGTTTATTACAGTTCTGCGAGGTGCTTCCTAATGAAACACCTTCATTATAATTACGTAAGATAATATTTTACGATATTCTATAACGAATAGTTACTTTATTGCAAGATGGCGAAAGCTATATGCGGTGAACTATGCCTTATTAGCCAATGACGCTAATAACAAGTGCCAGTGCTGGAAAGTTGATTAGCGGAGCAGCGAAATCTTAACGATGAGTATTCAGCCTTATTTCATCCAGAACGAGATAAATCACGCCAATGATAGCAACGCCTGCCATAAGCAGGAGAGAGCTCGGGGTAAGATCCCAGCTATACTTACCGGCCCATTCAATTATCGCCAGCAGGGTCATAAACCCCGCGTACGACAGGCCAATTAACTCTATAAAAACCCGTCCCCTGTGCTTGAGGAAACTCATCTCTCACTCCTCCCTTTTGATATCCATGGTGATATCCCCTTATTTCTAGTGGGGATTCTTTTGTATACGTATTCTGTGCAGCCCGAATATGACAGGATTCTCCGAATCAGGAGTATATAATACCATAAAAGGGTTTTCACAAAGCTCACTCGGGGATAAATAAGTTCAGGCGGAGATTAGCTGGAACCTCCGCCTGAACCGCGGTGATAAGGCTTGGGAATACCAAGCCGCTCCTATTGATTATCTGAGGTAAGAGCCAGGCCAGGGCTGGATGGCTGAGATGAGCGGGCTTTATTTTTTTTGCTGGCTGGTTATACCTGCCTTGCCCTTTTTCTTACCTCTAATACTACATTATCACTTTATTGCCAAAGCTGTCCTCGACCTAATTACTCATTTCCCACTAAGTAAAAATACCCGATTTTTACAAGTCGCCCTGCACACCATCGCCGCGCACGACTTTTCGCGGAATTTTTTCGCCGCCGATAACGACTTTCGCCCTATTTTTAACAAGCGCTAGCGGCAAGATAATTGGCCTGGTTTTACCAGCGCCCAGCTCCTTAGAAGGCAGGTCAAGGGACTTCAGCCCTATTAGGGTGTTTGCGTTTATGCCCTCGTCTGGGCTGCAAACATTACTAGATGGGCGGCGCTACAATATAGCATTTATGTTAAGCGATGTAATGTAAGAGGGAACCTTTTTCACTATCGACAAAGACCTAACCTCAACCTAGCCTAATATCCTTGGGTCGACCTTCCGCTCAATTACCCAGCCCTTCTTTCCCGAGCCAGGACAATCAACAGATTCATCCTTTACCTTATGCTCGGGAACAACACGTTCATCCGGGTCAAAGGTCCAGAAACTGTAATCGCATCTGGGGCATCCTATTGACCATTGAATGCGTCCTATATTATCCATGAACCACCTCCTTTCTAAGTCAAGATTAACACACTGGTCAGGCAAATCGTAGCAAATCGCCGCCCATACTACTATTATAAAACCTGAACTTTATTATCAATCAGGGTGCGTTTATGCCCTCGGCGGGGTTGCAAACTATACTAAATGGGTGGCACTATGATTTTTATGTTAAAGGGTGTAATTTTAGGAACCACATATTTAACCCAACTCTTTAGGCGGTAGGAAAGGATGACCTTGAGGTAGGGTTCGAAGAGGCTTACCGCAATATCGACAATTGATTATCTCGCGGTTTTTGATACGTATTGCCTCGACCTGATTCGGAAGCTGGCATTCAGTGCAAATAACTTCTTTTGTTTCTTTGCTGTCAGACATATATCCCCCTTTCTAATTCAATCGTAACACACTCTAAGGGCAAATTTAAAATCGTACCAAAGTAGCCGTCCATACTATTATTATAAAAGTTGAACTTTACTCACTTTGGCAAAACTTCCAGATCGCCAGAGAGTCGTCGCGACAATCCCTTGCCACACTCTTTTTCGCCGTCAACTATGCCAAGTAGACTTACCGCCACTGGCATGATAGAATTACTTTGGATTAACGATTTTAGAAAAGCTGAAGGGAATGTAGTGCTATGGCTGATAAGGCTCTTCCCGACGTAAAGACGTTCATAGAGAATGTCAACAAGAAGGATAAAAAGCACAACGGAAAGAAGATCCAATATGCCTGGCTGAAAAGAAAAAGAAGGATGAAGGGATAAAAGGGCCCTCCCTCACTTCTTCATATCAGCAGCCACAGGGAAAGGATGACCTTCTCTTTCGAAATCAGGCAGATAGTTCTCCGCCGCTCCCATCTCCTGCACCCAGCCGTTCTCTAAACCTACCTCGTCCAGCAGCCTGAGAACCTTCTCATACTCTGCCTCAGAAATCGTCCTCGAAAGCAGGCGTTTGTCTTTGGCTTTATGTGAGGGATAATATTGGGACATTATGCTGACCGTGACCGTGGGTGAGATCTCACGTGCCAGCCAGAGAAGCGATTCTTCGCTGCCTGCTATCCTGCTAGGAAGGCTGAGATGGCGCACAATCAATCCCCGCTGCGCCACTCCGGATTCATCCACCGCCAATTCTCCCACCTGCCTGTACATCTCCTTGATGGCAGCGCGGGCATGTGCTACATAATTCCGAGCATGTGAGAATTTCCTGGCCCACCTATCCGAGGCATACCTCAAATCAGGGAGATACACGCTGATTATGCCATCAAGCTCCTTTAAAGAGGCAACAGAGTCGTAGCCGCTGGAATTGTAGACCAGGGGCACTTTGAGCCCTAGCGGCACTGCCTCCAGAACAGCCCTGACCAGCTGGGGCACGAAGTGCGAGGGAGAGACGAAGTTGATATTATGGCAGCCCAGTTCATCCTGAAGATAGAGCATTTGTTGAGCAAGTTTGGGAAAGTCCATCTCCTTGGACTTCTGCCTTCTCCAGTCCTGGCTTATCTGATAGTTCTGGCAATAGACGCACCGCATATTGCAATTACCAAAAAATATCGTGCCCGACCCCTTAATTCCAGAAATGGCAGGTTCCTCGCCATGATGAGCGCAAACCGCCGAGACTATAGGGAGATAGCCGGAATGGCAAAAGCCGCGTTTATCTTCCAGGCGGTTGACGTGGCATTCCCTGGGACAAATATCGCAGGAGGCTAACCTCGCCTCAAGCCTCTCGGCACGGCGCTTCAACTCGCCAGAGCGATAAAGAGCAAGATATCCTAGTTCCATAAATGTTATTCTAACTTATTTCCAATGTCTGCGGGAATGACATATTATACGTAAGGGCGTTCAATAGAACGCCCTATTCCTACGTTCTTAAGAATGTAGTTGCCCAATTCATTGGGCTTTCGTGCCTGATAAATCAGGCAACTACAGAGGAAACCGCGGGGGCAGCCGCCAGAGGCGGCTGCCCCTTTCATCCCCCTTATTTAAACAGACTATAGTCCTTTCTTGGCCATGAAGGCCGCCAAATCAGCTACGCGGCAGCTATATGCCCACTCGTTATCGTACCAGCCAAGCACCTTGACCATATTCCCGCCGATGACCATAGTACTCAAAGCATCGACAATGGAGCTGGCAGTATTGCCCTTGAAATCCATGCTGACCAACGGCTCATCGCAATACTCCAGTATACCCTTGAGCGATTTTTCAGAGGCGGCGCGAAGAGCATTATTCACCTCTTCGACTGTGACATCTTTATTCAAATCGGCCACGAAATCGACAATAGATACGGTGGGCGTAGGCACCCTCAAAGAAATTCCGTGTATCCTTCCCTTCAGTTCAGGGATGACCTGCGTGACAGCTTTGGCAGCGCCGGTTGTGGTGGGAATGATGTTCAGAGCGGCTGCCCGGGCACGGCGCAGATCCTTGTGGACTGTATCAAGTATGCGCTGATCGTTGGTATACGAATGGGCGGTAGTCATCAAGCCCTTGCTCACCCCAAAACTATCGTGGAGCACTTTTACAATAGGGGCAATGCCATTGGTAGTGCATGAGGCATTAGATATGACCCGATGCTTCGCCGGGTCATATTTGTCCTGGTTAACCCCGAGGACGATGGTGATATCCTCACCCTTCGCCGGTGCTGATATAATTACCTTTTTGGCCCCTCCCTGGAAATGCGCAGCCGCTTTATCGGCTTCGGTGAACCTGCCTGTGGACTCCACCACTATTTCGACGCCGAAATCTTTCCAGGCAATCTTGGCAGGCTCTTTCTCGGCTATGACTTTCACATTCTTGCCATCCACGACTAAAGAATCCGCAGTAGCCTCTACCTTGCCCGGATATTTGCCGTAGTTGCTATCATATTTAAGCAGATGGGCATTTGTCTTGGTGTCGGTGAGATCGTTGATCGCCACCACCTCCAGCTTATCTGCATGGAAATCATTGATAGCCTTGAAGACCTGTCTGCCAACCCTGCCAAACCCGTTGATCCCGATCTTTGTTGCCATCCCAAACCTCCTTAATAGATTCTCTGTAAATTATGAATACTCTTTCCACGAAGTCAAGCCTCAATGGAGGAAATTCTCGCGTATTCTCAACTATTAACATTCGAGGATTGTAATATCAAACGTCAGTATATAAAATGATATTGAGTACCAGGCAGGGTATAACTTCTCGTTAAAGAGGTGGCTCAAATGCCTCAAGGTCTGATTCGCAGGTACGAAATCAGATTAGCGTCACCGGAATGTTATCCGGGCTCTGATAGGCTTCGTGCTTTCGTTAGCCTGGAAGATGATATTAGCGAGGTGCTTCCATATTTGAACGCAGAATTGGTCGGCTTCGACTACCATCATCAGGACAAAATACTTCTCTGGGCCAATAATGGAAAGATATATGCATTCAGGCCCCATGAGATAGCCATTGCACCTGTTCTGGACAATGAAGAGGCTCAGGAATTGACCGATAGCATAATACACACAGTCAACGACGTCTGGCAACGAAGGGACAAAATACAACCGAACTTTGAGGGCAGGAAACGCCCTCCGAGCTTGTTGGATATATATAAACTTTTGCCGAGTACAAACTGCAAAGAATGCGGCTTCCTAACCTGCATGGCCTTTGCGGCCACATTAAGAAACGATTCCACAAAATCATCGTTATGTCCTTATCTTTCAGAACAGGAATACCTCAAACTACTGGACTAGGCTGATAATAGAATCTAAGGGGCCAATTTCTGTCACACCTATGACTTGCTCTGAGTAGCGGCACGCCTTCTCAGCATATCGACGAAAGCCTCGATGCGCGTCTTCACATGTGCATTTAGCATGAAATCGGTATTGCCCTCCAGCGTAAGCACAGGCAAGTGGATGGCATGGCGGAAGATTATGTCACCTATTCCTCGATGGCAGAACGCCTGAACGTAATGAATGACGCCGTCAACACGCCGCCGGTGCAGTTCGGTAACGATATCCTTAACGCGGCCCCGTATAGAGTAAGGATAGGTATAGTCGCTGTACTGCTCGGCAAGCGATTTTCCTGGATTCGGCATAGCGAACTGGAGCTGTATCTCGTTAAAAACCACCCTTGCGCCATTTTGCTCAATATAGGGATAGAGACCCTCGGCAAACACCGGAGGGACTCCGATATAGGCCAGCCGAAGTTGGTTCTCAGGATAGCATTTTCTGGTTTCGACCTCGCCCAGCAACTCTCTCAATTGGCGCTCGTACTCCCCTAGGTCACTATTGAAGTCAGAAGCTGAGACCAGCCAGTAGTGGTTCTCCAGTCCACTCACTACATCATCTCTCCAGGTAAGCTCGTCCAGCTTCAAGGCAAGCTGCCTGGCCTTCTCCAGTTCTTTCCTCACCTTTTCCGCCTTCGCCAGTGTTGTGCCCAGCGTCTGAGCTAGGTTCTGCAGAGCTTTCTGCACCAGGGCAACGTCAGGCTTCTCCGGATAAGCAAAGGGCAGAACATCGATGCCCTTAAGTCGGAGCACCTCCATGAGCATAGTGGTATTCGAGCAGTCGCCGGTGGTGACGCAGAGCACATTCTTGATGTCATGCTCCATACACACGCCATAAATACCTTTGATCCAGGTGCAGCAGTTTTGAGGGAAGCCAGCCCGTTCCGCTATGCTCACCATCCGCTCCCGCTCAATGCTGCCGATGAACAGGTTGTTGAGGTCAACAGGGTTGTAGCCCGCCGCCAGCAAGATTTCTATAGGTACTGTGGTGGTTATGCCGATAGTTTTCATATTTCTATTTTCAAGCTCCCAAATTCCCTGTCGAAGGGACTACGCCCCCACTGCACTTACCTGCCCTTGATATGTCACTCCTGCGGAAGCAGGAGTCCAAGCACCTTGATTCCCGCTTTCGCGGGAATGACATACTCTTTATAGCCTTTCAATCTATAACGCTAAACTACCTTTTTTATTCCTTCCTATCTCAAACTCCGAAACGCCTCTTTCCCCGCGAACCTCGCTTTTTTGCCCAACTCCTCTTCTATTCTAAGGAGGCGGTTGTATTTGGCGACTCGCTCTGAGCGGCAAGGGGCTCCGGACTTTATCTGGCCGCAATTCCTGGCCACAGCCAGGTCGCTTATAGTGGTATCTTCAGTCTCGCCGGAGCGATGGCTCACCACCGATGTCCATCCCACTTCTTTCGCCATACTCATTACTTCCAGCGTCTCGGTAAGGGTGCCAATCTGATTGAGCTTTATCAGTATTGAGTTCGAGGCGCGCTCCTTGATGCCCCGGCTCAGCCGTTCTTTGTTCGTGGTGTAGAGGTCATCGCCCACAAGCTGTATCTTTTTGCCCAGCTTCTCATTGAGCAAATTCCATCCCGCCCAGTCGTCCTCTGCCATGCCATCCTCGATGCTGATAATGGGATAGTCTGCCACCAGCTTGCTGTAGTAGTCAATCATCCCGCTGCCGGTATAGGATACGCCTTCCTTTGCCAGTACGTATTTGCCGTTTTTGTAAAACTCTGTGGATGCCGGGTCGAGGGCAATGAAGCAATCCCTGCCCGGCTTGTATCCCGCAGCTTCAATGGCGACTAAAAGCACCTCTACCGCTTCCCTGTTCGTGGCCAGACTGGGCGCAAAGCCCCCCTCATCACCCACCGCCGTGTTCGCCTTCCTCTTTTTGAGCACATTTTTCAAGGCATGGTAAACTTCGGAGCCTATCTGTAAGGCATGCCCGAAACTTTTTGCCCCCGCAGGCACTACCATGAACTCCTGCAAATCAATCGAATCCTCTGCATGCTTGCCGCCGTTGAGGATGTTCATCAGGGGAACCGGCAATAAGTGAGCCTCTTTCCCTCCCAGGTAACGGTACAGTGGCACTCCTTTTGAGTTAGCAGCGGCATGGGCCGCCGCAAGGGAAACCCCGAGTATGGCATTAGCTCCCAGTTTTCCTTTGTTAGGCGTGCCGTCGAGCTCTATCATACGCTGATCAATTGCCTCCTGCTTCAGCGCCGACATACCTATAATAGCAGGGGCGATTATTTTATCGATATTTCTTACTGCCTTTAAGACACCCTTTCCCTGAAATTTCTTTGGGTCGCCATCACGAAGCTCCACTGCCTCATGACTGCCCGTACTTGCCCCTGAGGGCACGGCAGCACGGCCCAGAGTGCCGTCATCGAGTATTACATCGACCTCAACCGTGGGATTTCCCCTGGAGTCGAGTATCTGCCGCCCTTTGATTCTCTTGATAGTTTTCACTTCTTCGCCTCCTCCTTCGCACCCTTTATCGCAGCCACGGCTTTTTCCACAGCCTCTTTAGGGCTATTAGCTACAATTATCGATTTAACCAGCCGTCCGTTCTTCGACAGCGTCCAGGTGTTCAGTCCTATAACAGGTATCTTGCTGCGCAGGGCATAAGCGATCTCGGAGAGCGTGCCGAACTTGCCTCCGATGGCAATGACAGCCTGGGCAGTATTAACTACAATCGCATTTCGCGCCTCGCCTATGCCTGTGACTATAGGTATATCAACGTAGGGGTTAGCCTCCTCTCGAGTATTCCCCGGCACTATGCCGATAGTTTTCCCTCCCGCAGAGCGAGCCCCTTTGCAGGCTGCTGCCATTACTCCACCCAGTCCACCGCAGATTAGAGTCGCCTTTCGCTTAGCCAGCTCGACTCCGACTGCTTCGGCGAGCTTAGACTCATCCCGTGAACACTGTGCCCCGCCAACTACAGCGATAAACATTTCTCCCTCCTACCGAGCGAATTTAGCAAGTGCGCGGATTAGTTGGGTAAGCTGGACCATTTGCTCCAGGCTGCCGCTCATTGAGCCCTATTATATAACAAACAAGGGGCTTAAGCCCCTTGTTAAAAAATTGCATTCAGTTTGATAATTCATTTCGCTCTGGGGTGGGAGCTTTCATACACCTTCCGCAGGTGCTCCGTGGTGAGGTGGGTATAAATCTGAGTAGTGGAGATATTAGCATGTCCCAGCAGTTCCTGAAGCTCTCTGAGATTCATCTTGCCGCTGTGCAGCAGATGGGTGGCTATGCTGTGGCGCAGCACGTGTGGCGTAATATCGGCCTCGATCTCGGCTTTCTCGGCATAACCTTTGAGGATAAGCCAGAATCCTTGCCTGGTCAGCCGCTGTCCCCGCCGATTAAGGAATAAAGCCGTCTCGCCAGTAGCTCCCAGGAGCCGGGGACGGGATTCATCAACATAGCTCTTTACCGCCTTGATCGCTTTGCTATGAATAGGAATTATGCGCTCCTTAGAGCCTTTACCGAAGCAGCGCACGAAGCCCGCCCGCAGGTTTACATCGCGCGTGTTCAGAGATACCATCTCAGTCACCCTCATCCCGGTGGCATAGAGCAACTCCAGCATCGCTTTGTCGCGCTTCGCTTCCGGCGAGGCTGACCTTTCCGGCTGCTCCAACAGCTTTTCCACATCCTCTACTGAAATCGCTTTGGGCAGCGCTTTGCCCACCTTAGGGCCAGTTATTCCTTCTGTGGGGTTGTTTTTCAAGCTGCCCTCGGACACCATAAAGTTAAAAAATGACTTGATGGCAGCCACCTTGCGCGCCATAGTAGCCGGAGCATAGCTCCGCTCCTTTAGGCTGACCATATAGTCCAGTACCAGAGAACGGTCGATATTCCCCCAGTTTAGCTGGTGTTTGTCTTCACTCGCTGCCTTCTTATTCAAGTAAGCAACGAACTGACTGAGGTCGTTTTTGTAAGCATCGATAGTGTTGGGTGAAAACCCTTTTTCCATTGAAAGGGATGAAATGAAGCCTGCAATTCCCTCGTCCATACCATACCTCCAGAACTAATTGTGACTAGACCCCGGCATCTTCAAAGGAGGCAAGTCGAGACATCTCTCGTTGCATATATCCTGGTAGATGAGGACCAGCTACTTATCGAACAGGGCACGCTGCCGTATTAGCGCCATCGCCCGAGCACGTGCAAGTATCTCCTTGGCTATATCCTCGGGAAGCTGAATTCCGAACTCATTAGCGAACTTAAACAGAATAGTGTGTGAGCCACTGTGCTTGCCGACCAAAATCTGTCTCTCCATGCCCACTTCCTCAGGAGAGAATGCCTCATAGGTAGGCGGATGCTTGAGGACACCATCGGCGTGGATACCGGACTCGTGGGCAAAGATATTATCTCCTGTGATCGCCTGGCTCACCGGCAAAGGTCGCTGCGAAGCTTGAGCTACATACTTAGAGATAGTGCGTAACCGCGTAGTGTCTATGCCTACATCAATGTTCTCGATGTGCTTCAAGGCCATTACCACCTCGGCAAGGGAGGCGTTCCCCGCCCTCTCTCCCAGGCCGTTGACCGTGGTATTGACCCATCTCGCCCCCGCCCTGACGCCCGCCAACGCGTTAGCTGTAGCCATGCCGAAATCGTTATGAGTGTGCATTTCGATGTCGAGGCCCACCTCCTCGATCAAGCGGCATATCGCTTCATACGCCCTGAACGGTTCTAAGACGCCCACAGTATCACAAAAACGCAGGCGATCTGCCCCCGCCTCCCTAGCAGTTCGGGCAAACTGGATAAGAAAGTCAGGGTCAGCTCTTGACGCATCCTCGGCATTAACCGATACGTAGAGGTCATGGCTTTTGGCATACTTCGTAGCCTTTTTTATATTCTGTAAAACCCATTCCCGGCTCTGCCTGAGTTTATGTTGTATATGGATGTCCGATACAGAGATACTCAAGGCAACAGCCTTAGTTTCGCATTGCAGCGAAGCATCTATATCGGCAAGGACAGGCCGATTCCAAGTGATGATGCTGGCCCGCAGCCCCAAGTCTATAATAGCCTTGATAGCCTCCATTTCATCGCCACCCATTGCAGGTATTCCGGCCTCTATCTGGTGCACGCCTATCTCATCGAGCAACCTGGCGATTTGCACCTTCTCCTCATTGGTGAACACCACCCCTGCGGTCTGCTCACCATCTCTCAAAGTGGTATCGTCGATATACACAACCACGCCACAATCCTCCGTAGCTTATCCAAATCTCACAGCGGATAAGCCAAGCAAATAAACAGCCTACATAACATAACACAATGCTCTTCTTTTTGCAACAAGCAAATAGCGCTCTTTTAATATCGGGTACTCTCATAAACCTTAGCGATTTTCCTTGACACATGGTCTACTCACAAGCTATAATCATCGAGATGGAGTTCAGAAGGGGGGGATATGTGTGACCGAGGTAATGGTTGGCGATAATGAGCCCTTCGAGAGTGCCCTGAGGCGTTTCAACAAGAAAGTACAGCAGGATGGCGTCCTTGCCGAAGCGCGCCGCAGAGAGCACTACGAGAAGCCAAGCATAAAGCGCAAGAAAAAAGAAGCCACCAAAAGACGCAAGACTGCCAGAAGCGCCAGAGGAGCTTAGCACATCGCTAGTAGAAGCAGCAACAGGTATGTATGATGTTGCAAGAAAAGTTGATGGACGACCTCAAGGCGGCGATGAAGAGCGGCGACAAGCAGCGCAAGCTGGTAATCAGTCTCGTCAGGGCAAGTATTAAAAACGCCGAGATAGCGAAACAGAAAACGCTGGACGATGCCGGCGTTATCGACGTTATCACCAAAGAGGCCAAGCAGCGTCGCGAGAGCATCGCAGAATTTAAGAAGGGCAACCGCCCGGACCTGGTAGCCAAAGAGGAAGCGGAGTTGGCCATACTTCAGGAATACCTACCCCAGCAGATATCGCGCGATGAGATTATCGCCGCTGCCAGAGAGGTGATTAAAGAGGTAGGCGCTCAGGGGCCGGGTGATAAAGGCAAGGTAATGCAGAAGCTGATGCCTCAACTGAAGGGCAAGGCTGAAGGTGGTACGATAAACGAAATAGTGACAGGTTTGCTCAGCGGCACTATAAGCTGAGTACAAGACATAGGGATTTTTAAGGGGACAACGGCACGAGTAATTTACTCGTCAGGTTGTCCCTTTTCTTTTTACTCAAGAGTTCAATCCTTTTATATTTTTTGCCACTCGAAAAATAATCGCTCTTTGCCACCAAAAAATCCCCCCAAAATCCATCATTAATGTTATAATTGGCGCGTGATGAAGAGGTGTAGTTTGCGAAGGATTAAATGAGGCATTTATGAAGCATTTTTACCGAAAGGTCAGGCGGGACTTTGAATACTGTTTCAACATAGAGACCTCGGCTCCGCTCACTGTCAAGGAATTGAAGACGCTCAGATGGCTGCTCGCTGAAACCTTCGAGCCAGAGTACTTCGGGGATAAATCTTTTCTTACAACAATTAAGCATGCGATCGAGATTGGCCCGCGTCTGAACTTCGAGACCGCTTACTCCACCAACGCGGTGGCTATCTGCCATGCCTGCGGCCTGCAAAAGGTTACCAGGCTGGAATGTTCACGCCGATATCTGCCGCCACCTAGAGTCGATAGAGAGCGCTTCATCGCTGAAAACTGCGACCACATGACCGAATGCCCCTATCCTGAGCCTCTTAAAACATTCGAGACCGGGGCTATCCCGGACAAAACCTACTCTGTGCCACTGTTGGAAAAAGGAATCGCCGAGCTAAAAAGGTTCAACCGCGAGCAGGGACTCGGCATGGACGAATGGGACATCAACTTTTATTTCAATCTCTTCACCAGAGATTTGCATCGGAATCCCACCAACGTGGAACTGTTCATGCTGGGCAATAACAACAGCGAGCACTCGCGCCACTGGTTCTTCAAGGGCAAGCTGACTATAGATGGTAAAAAAGTTCCGGAAACCCTTATCCAGATAGTCAAATCACCCCACAAAGCAAATCCTTCGAACAGCGTCATCGCTTTCAGCGATAATTCCAGTGCAATTCGGGGTTATACAATCCAGACAATATTACCGAAGCAGCCGGGGAAATGCTCGCCGTTTATCGCCCGGAACCCCACCTATCATATCCTTTTCACCGCCGAGACCCATAACTATCCCAGCGGCGTCCACCCCTTCCAGGGCGCGACCACGGGCACCGGCGGCCGGATTCGCGATGGACACGCCACAGGAAGAGGCTCACTGGTCATTGCAGGCACAGCCGCCTACTGCACGGCAGCGCTGAATATTCCCGGTTACCGCATACCCGGCGAACTAAAGAACCTTGCCTATCCCTTCGAGCTGGCCTCGCCGCTGGAAATACTAATTGAAGCCAGCAACGGAGCCTCGGATTACGGCAATAAGTTCGGCGAGCCGCTGATTCAGGGCTTCGTCAGGACCTTCGAGCAGATACTGCCGGATGGAGAACGACGCGGCTGGATAAAACCGATTATGTTCACCGGAGGCATCGGTCAAATCGATGCCAGACATATCACAAAAGCGGAGCCGGATAAGGGAATGGTGATTGTGCAGGTCGGCGGGCCTGCTTATCGCATCGGTATGGGCGGCGGCTCGGCTTCCAGCATGATTCAAGGTGAGAATATCGCTGAGCTCGACTTCAACGCCGTGCAGCGCGGCGACGCCGAGATGGAAAACAAGCTCAACCGGGTGATTCGAACTTGCGTAGAAATGGGCGTGGATAATCCGCTTCTGGTGGCTCACGACCAGGGCGCCGGGGGACCCGGCAATGTCCTGGCCGAGCTTATCAATCCGGCGGGTGGCGTAATCAATATTCGCAAGATTAAACTCGGCGACCCTACCCTGGCACCTGTGGAGATATGGTGCGCCGAATACCAGGAACGCTGTGCTTTCCTGATTCAGCAGAAAGAGATAGACAATTTTATAGCGGTCTGCCAGCGGGAAAAGGTAAACTGCGAAATGCTGGGTGAAATTACGGGAGATGGACAAATCGTAGTCTATGATGATAGCAAGGATAAATCCAGGCCGGTCAATCTCCCTCTCGATAAAATACTGGGCGAGATGCCACAAAAACCCTTTAACCTGGAGAGAGTTCCCAAAAAGTTGCAACCTCTGCGGCTGCCCGGAGGATTGACTGTTGAGAAAGCGCTGAGGCTGGTATTTCGTCTGCCCTGCGTGGGATCGAAGGGATACCTGGTGCGGAAAGTTGACAGAAGCGTCACTGGGCTGATCGCCCAGCAGCAGTGCTGCGGGCCTCTGCAGCTGCCGGTGGCCGACGTGGCGGTAGTCGCGCAGAGTCATTTCGGACTGACAGGTGGTGCAACCGCCATCGGCGAGCAGCCCATCAAAATGCTCATCGACGAAAAGGCCGGAGCCCACATGGCAGTGGGGGAGATGATAACCAATATGGTCTCCGCCCGTATCAGCGACCTCAGGCACATCAAGTGCTCGAGCAACTGGATGTGGGCAGCCAAGCTGCCCGGCGAAGGAGCCAGACTTTACGATGCAGCAGTAGCGATGAGAGACATCATGATAAAGCTAGGCATCGCTGTAGATGGAGGCAAAGACAGCATCACCATGGCTGCCAAGGTGGGCAACAAAACAGTGAAAGCGCCGGGAGAGCTGGTTATCTCCGGGTACGCTGCTGTACCTGATATTACTAAGAAAGTAACGCCGGATATTAAGATGCCTGGGGAAAGCAACCTAATCTTCCTCGACTTGGCGGCAGGCAAAAACCGCCTCGGCGGCTCAGCCCTGGCCCAGGCTCTTGGTCAGCTTGGAGATGAAACGCCAGATGTAGAGAATCCCCAGCTTCTGAGGGGAGCATTCGAGGCAATACAACTAATAATAGACGATAGCCTGATTCTGGCCTGCCACGACCGCAGCGACGGTGGCCTGATTACCACGCTCATAGAGATGGCGATGGCAGGAAACTGCGGGATGACGATTCAGATACCTGATGGAAAAGATGCAATTCCCTATCTGTTCTCCGAAGAGTTAGGGCTGGTTCTCGAATACCTGCCAGACAATGAGAGCAAGATCAAGGCCATTTTGAAAAAGCGAGGCGTTTCTTTCACCCTTCTGGGCACAACCGATAAAGAGCGTCAGGTAGTCATTAATCAAGGTAACAACAGGATACTCGATGTAAGCACTCCCAAACTGCTCTCCTGGTGGGAATCGACCAGCGACCGGCTGGAACAGGAGCAGATGAATCCCCGGATGGCCAGGGAACAGGCGCGGCATCACAATCGTCCCGGTCTCAGATATAATTTGACCTTCCAGCCCGAGACAACGCCACTGAAAACACTGCTACAGAAGAACAAACACAGGGTGGCTATTATCCGGGAAGAGGGCAGCAACGGCGACCGCGAGATGACCTCGGCCTTCTTCTGGGCCGGGTTCGAGCCCTGGGACGTGACCATGACCGATTTGCTGGAGAAGAAAATCACCCTCGACCAATTCAGAGGGATTGTCTTCGTCGGCGGCTTCTCCTACGCCGACGTCCTGGATGCATCTAAAGGCTGGGCTGGTGCTATCAGGTTGAATCCCAAGCTGAGAGATATGTTCGAGCGATTCTTCAACCGGCCTGATACCTTCTCGCTGGGAATCTGCAACGGCTGCCAGTTGATGGCTTTGCTCGGCGTTGTGCCCTGGCAGGATATCCCTGAAACAAAGCAGCCCAGATTCATCCGGAACACCTCGCAGAGATTCGAGTCCCACTGGGGAACAGTGAGAATCTCAGAGAGCCCGGCGATAATGCTGAAGGGTATGGAAGGCTCCATCCTGGGCATCTGGACCGCCCACGGTGAAGGACATCTCCACTGTCCCGACCCCGAAATCCTGTCTGAGGCACGACAGAAAGGCCTGACACCCGTAGCTTATGTTGACGACCGGGGAAAGCCCACCGAAAAATATCGTTTCAACCCCAACAGTTCGCCTTTCGGTATTAACGCCTTTTGTTCACCGGACGGCCGCCATCTGGCGATGATGCCCCATCCCGAAAGGTCATTTTTACTCTGGCAGTGGCCCTGGATACCCGAAGATTGGAAGGAGAACTGGAAATTCAAAGTGGGTGATTTCCAGCTCTGGGCCTCGCCCTGGCTGAAATTTTTCCAGAACGCCCGGGAATGGTGTGACCGAAAACCCTCCATACAGTTGTAGTTGCCTGATTTATCAGGCACAATCGCCCAATGAATTGGGCAACTACAGTTATTAGCTTGGGAATACAAAGGAGGCGATAACTCAGCAAATGTAGCGTCGTGATAGGAGTCACGACGGAGTTTTCGTCGCCCC
>DAOUMT010000020.1:0-4002 GCA_034409195.1 Dehalococcoidia bacterium | reverse complement strand
TTTCGGTACTATTCGATACTAATAAATAAATAGCGATAGGAGTCGGGCCGATTAAGCTCGACTCCTTCTTTTTTAGCCAGGAAAGGGGGTGATCATATGGAATGCACCTACTCCAGATATGGAGGATATCGCCCCGGCCATGATGGAGATAAAGCCCCAGCAGGCGACCTGGAAGGCGATTGGGCAACATATGCCAGGATAGCCGAACACTTCGTGCACAAACTAAGGCTCCAGGATAGAGAGGACTTCAGGCACGATCTTATCCTGGAGCTGGCGAGGGTAAAGGCGAAGTATGAGGTAAAGGGAAAGCTCCTTACCGAGGCAGGGATGATGCGGGTCTGCAGCTACGAGCTCAAGGCTTACTGGGATAAGCAAAAGCTCTGGGCCAGGGGAATGCTGGTGGACTGCGGCACCTGCAGCAAGGAACGGCGGCGGCGCTGCCGGGAGGAGGACCTCTATTCGCAGTGCCACAAAGTGAAGCGCTTTGTCAGCCTGAACGACGTTATTACGGACGATGGCAAAGAGCTCTACGAGGTCTTAGCCGACTGCAACGACGTCGACCTGGACGGGTGTGTTGACGCCAAGTCTATCCTGCGCACGTTGCCGCGAAGGCTGATCCTCATCGCCTACAAGAAGGTAGATGGGCTGCCGCTGCAGCAACGGGATAGTCTTTACCTCAGCCATTGGCGCCAGAAGATCCTCGGGGCTGGGGGCACAAACAAGAGGGGACTGAGGAAAAACCCGGCGTGGCGCGACGCGGAGCATAGGATCATGGATATCATCAGGCAAAGTAATGGAGGCATAAGTAAGAGCTACCTCTGTAGTCGCCTCCACATCCCTTCCCAGGAGCTCGACTGTCACCTGGCCCCTATGGTCAGGGAGGGGCTCGTCCTCGAGGTGAAGAGGGAGACCGCTACCGGCCATCCTCCCACGCCCATCCTGCTGGCTGCCGGCCAAGAGCTGCCGAAGTTCCGCATGGTCAAGACGGAGCAGGATGAGCGCATCAGGCACGCGTATTTTGTGGAGAAGAAGGGTATCGGCCAGATAGCCAGGGAGCTCCACCACAGCAAAACCATTGTGCGGAGAGCTATCCGCTCCTCGGAGTGAACTCAGCCGCTGTCGAGCCAGGTCCCGACAAGTCGCGATTGACAGCTTCAGAAGGGCTCATCCAGCATCCTGCCCTTGACTAATGCGGTGCGGAAGTCCTGAAAGTGAGCGGTTAGACGGCGATAACAATCGCTTGAACTTGGGTTTGGTATCGCTTTCAATCGCTAATGCCTGAGCTTTGCACAGCCCTGTGGGATGCTGATGACGGGGCGGGGCACTCCCCTAGCCGATCTTTTTGTCCACGAGATTGCGCTCGATCGGGTCTTCCTTCCTACTAATACAAGCAATCGTGCAATCTGGACGGTGTTCAGGAACTGGTGAGCCGTGGCAGATTCGAACTACCGACACCCTGATTAAGAGTCAGGCGCTCTACCCCTGAGCTAACGGCCCACTATTCTGTAGATACCCTCGGGCTTTGCCCATGGAACTCCGCCCTTCGGGTTATTAGAAGGTTCAGGCAATTCTATCTCGGTCACTCTGCTCCAGCCATCCAGCCTGAGCTCATAGGTTAGGCCTCCCGCCGACACGCGACATGGTTCGACCGAATTAATCGAATAGATAGAACTGGTGGTATCGGAAATCCGGGCCATGCCACTCCCCCAATGTACTGGTCGGTTCGCTGTCCAGTATCGTAAAAGCCACGCGCTGCCGATGTCGCAGGTTCTCTGGGGTCGTGCTGTCTGAGCAAATAAGTTGCCAAGTCTCGTCGAACGATTCCCTCCGAAACTCCGCTGTCCAGATACGGGTACCTTGCCAGACAAGAACGACCCAGGCGTTTTTGACCAGCCGATGTCGCGTAACATGGTATTGCTCCTCAAAAGTATTATATCACTAGGAGCAAATTCTTCATGAGCTGTACTCACTTTTTGGGTTTTGTTGCGCCCGGGATTAACAGAATGAGTTATTGACTAGCTTTTTCGGGCTCTGAGAAGTGTTAGGCGTCCGGACAAACGAAATGAGCCACTAATACGGGTATGTGATTTCCGGGCGAGTACACCTATTGACAAAAGCCAAGGCCGGAGATAATATGCTACGAGCTACCTCGTATAACGATGCTTAGGACAGGCCGGACGATGTTTGTGTGGGAGTCGCCCGAGTTGAGGATAACCTTAGGGGGCAGAAGCGAAGGCCAGGATGTAGGATGAAGCAACGAAACGTTTCAATGGCCGTCAGCAATAATGAGATCCTGGCATTCTTACGTCGGTTTGGCCGTAATACCAACTCCTTCCTTTTGGCCTATGGCGGATGCGAGTGGTTTAGGAGCGATACCCCACCAGGACTTGTTGCATATGTTCGTAGTGGGCGCACCTGCGTAATCGCGGGTGATCCTCTTTGTGCGCCAGAGGATACCGTTGCCGTTCTCCAAACGTTCTCTCAGCACATGGGCAGCCACTATCGCATTATGCTCACGCTGGTCAGCGGCTGGCTCGTTACCCAACTTAGGCAGGCAGGCTACGGCGCGATCAAGATCGGCAGCGACCCGTTCTTTGACCTGGGCAACTGGAGACCACGCGGTAACCTGGCTAAGAAGGTTCGATCCGCTGTCAACTTGGCACGGCGGACTGGTGTAACAGTATCAGCGTATCGGCCGGCGGAAAGGCGGGATTTGCGCTTAGAACAGGAGATTCAGGACTGCGCCAAGGCGTGGCTCGCAACCCGGCGGGGGTTCACGATACGACTCTTTTCTGTGATACGTCCCCTAGAATGCGCTGAGAAGAAACGTCACTTCGTCGCCTGGCATGGAGGCCGTCTTGTGGGATTTGTGACGTGCTCCCCCATCTATGCGCGCAATGGCTGGTTCATTGAGGACATCGTGCGCCGTCCTGAAGCACCATACGGAACCACCGAGTTGCTGATCACAACAGCTTTGCAGTCCCTGCGCGAAGATGGGTTCAGCGTCGCTACACTAGGGGTTGCGCCCTTCGTTGACCTGGAGACTGATTTCGAGCATCCGGGACGGACGCGACTGCAGCGGGTGATACTGATTGCTTTAAGACCATTTTATAACTTTCGTGGGTATATACATTACAGGAAAAAATTCGCACCTAGCTGGTGGGAGCCGGTATACCTGGCATTTTGGCCGGATCGCATAACCTGTGGCCTCGCTTTGAACGTGATCAACGCCTTGTTTCCCCAAGGATTTCTTGGAGTAGTACGTGGCTGGGTGGCAAGCTGCACCCGCGGTCTAATTGCGCAGCCCATCGCCGCTTTCCGGAGACTATTTCTTTTTTCGCGTGTTGCCCTTTATATCCCTCTCAAGAAGAAACACCGTTTCCTCGATTTCCTTGCCCTCAGTATTGGACTGGCCGTCGCCTTCGTCGTGGCCTCGACCATCTACCAAGCGCTCGTGGGTCCCAACGATGTCTTGATCACTGTGAGCAAATTCCACGAAAAGTGGGTAGAGCGGCTGATTTTGCCCGCCGTCCCCCCCTTCCTCGCCTGGCGGCTCCTGGCGATGTTGGCGCGGGTCTGGCAAGGGAGGCCCATTGGCAACGAACTGGGAAGAGACAAGCCCGCATAGGGCGCTTTGGCTGCGATAGCCCAGGTCGTCTTCAAAGATGAGATATTGGGGTTCTGGACATCACGGAGACTTCCCGCTCCTTTCTCGATAGTACTTCATTGTTTTAACAGGAGCTTGTCCAAACCTTAAGTGTCTGTCAATTCCAGCGGCAGAATTAGACAATTTCAAATTGTTGGATGGATTGCACCAAATGGACGAATGTTGTTACCCAGAACGGCTTGCCTGACAGCTTGAACCGAAGTCGCGGCTGTCTAGCGCTTTGCTCGCTCCACTATAAGCTTTGCCGCCGTGTCAATTTCTTCAGAAGTACTCCAGCGCCCGAGTGTCAAACGTAATGCACCAAGAGCCAGCTCCCGGCTCAACCCCATTCTCAG
>DAOUMT010000019.1:0-2257 GCA_034409195.1 Dehalococcoidia bacterium | reverse complement strand
GTTCAGTCACAGTGAGAATTGCGGTCATAAAAGCTTGATTTGCGCCGCCGGTGATAATGATTTCATTATTCGGGTCAGCCTGGATATTATTGTGGCTCGATAGCTTTTGAGCAAGTTCGTATCGAAGTTCTTGAATGCCTTCGTCCTGGCTGTACCTGTGCATAGTTTTGTCTTTGAATGCATGGCGAACTGCCTCTTCTACGACTGGTGGAGGCGCAAATGCTGGAATCCCTTGCCCCAAACTCATAATATCAGCGCCTCCAACTGCGAGCTCTCTAGCTCTGGCATGAAGTTCATGCAGAGGTGGCGGAGAAACTTGCATGATTCTCTGTGGAATTTCCATCGCTTTGTCTCTTATTCACTCAGCGATTGCAGCCTGCTTGGGGTACATCGACAACAGATGCGACGAGAAAGTCATAGATAGTCCTCTCTGGCTGGTGTGAAGATATCCAGTGCAACTGAATGCTCAAGGGCCGTCACTTTGTGAGAAACATCTGACGGAACAACGAAGCTATCTCCTGCAACAACGGTGAATTGGGCACTGCCCATCTCTACTATGATTTGCCCTGAAAGCAGGTATGCCAGCTGTTCATGAGGGTGCTTATGTTCGGGGAAAACTGAGCCCTTTTCCATGATATGCTCGGTGAGCATTAGCTTGGGGCTATGAGCAAGCACCCTGCGGGTCAACCCGGGGAAAGGCGTAGATGCTTTTACTGATCCATAACTAACAATCACGTCGGCCCTCCTTATGATACTTTCAGTCCCTGTTCTCCTCTTCAGTCAACCCAAGCCTTGCGAGCAGAGCAATCTGACCCACGCCTGCTGGTGTAATCTTTGTACGTTTCATGAAAGCCTCCCTTTGCGGATAAGTATACTAAGTATATCGCTGGTACTATTATAGTCTATAGCTCAGACACATATCGGACTAACCTTTAGACTTAGACCATTCATAGCCATCCATATCAGGTTGGGTAGGGAAATGTGCGCGGTCCAGTTCCTGAAACAATTGTACGTGTATGCAGGGTTGATGCTTAATTGTGATTCCCGTTTCTAAGGGATCCCCTTTTGATATACAAAATCTCCACTCTTCTCGAGGTCGTAGCGGCATGACCATAGGCGTTGCCCCATTTTCTTTTTCGCGCTTCCTCTGGCAACTGACTATACCGGGTATATCGCTCTCGTTCCGGCAAAGGATATGAACGGAATTTATATCACCGTGCCATTTAAACTGTTTCTCACTAAATGCGCTCTTCCTCTTGGCAATTATGGCGGCATTATTTGTTTCTACCCCGGTCGAGCGCAATCTAACTATACTGGATTCCATCCCGCATTTCTGACAACAGTTATCCTCAGTAATACCAGTAATGTAAGCATTTAAACCATATCGTTTGACAAGAGTATGACCGCAATTAGGACATTGTGTGTTAACCCATTCGTAAACATTGCCGATGTAGCAATACTTTATTCCCATCTCCCTTGCTATTTCTCGTGCTCTATATAGACGTTCGATGGGAGTTCTTGAAACGTGGGTGTACTTATAATCTGGATGAAATCGAACGAAATGCAGCGGCACTTTGTCAGATAAGTTATCTAGAACCCAACTGGCCATGCGTTTTACGCTGTCTTCTGAATCATTGAGATCAGTAATCAGCAGGTTGCTGATCTCAAGGTGTTTGCCCTTTGCGAAGACAAGCTTTGTGGCTTCTAATACCGGAGGTAACCATCCTTTGGTAATCCTCCGATAGAATGCTTCGTCCATAGATTTAATAGAGATACTAAAGATATCAATCACATTGCACAATTCTGCAGCAGCTTCCAAGCTTATGAAGAAAGCTGATTTGAAGAGGTTTTTGAGACCCTTCTGGCGCGCTAATCTAGCCGTGTCCATGACAAATTCGAACCATACAACTGGATCATTATACGTCCAAGACAATATTTGAATACCATGCTCTAAAGCTATATCAACCACTTGCTCAGGTGTATGGCGGTGAATCTCTTTCTCGTCCAAGTATTTGACTTGAGCAGTCTTCCAATTTTGGCAAAAATCGCACGCTAGCATGCATCCGATGTTACCTAAGGACAGAATAGGGGCACCAGGTGCGTAATGGAATACAGCCTCAGTTTCGATAGCTTCTTGAGTCAGTTGGACAGTTTTGCCATAAATGAGTGAATTAAGAGTTCCTCCAATGTTCTTTCGGACTCTACAAAAACCGCTCTGTCCGATATTCATTTTACAGTGCCTCGGAGTAAGAAGACA